>USPH01000053.1 GCA_900556515.1 uncultured Collinsella sp. | reverse complement strand
GAGATCTGCGCATGTCTCGTGGGCTCGGAGATGTGTATAAGAGACAGTTTATGAACAGCCTGGAACAGCCGCGCACCGTCGCCCCCAACCTCGGTCTGCTCAGAACCCATGCCGACAACTGCGCCGACATGCAAATCCATCCCCTCACACGCGATCCGCGCGGCACCGTGATTGGTTCTTTGCCCAAAACCTCGCCCAGCATCACCGATGTGGGCGCCGACGCATCGCGCGAGCATCTTCGCATTTGGCTCGAGGGTGAGCACTGGTACGCCCAGGGCCTTGGATCGACCAACGGCACAGTGCTCGAATCGGGCGCGGGCGACGGCGATATTGTGATTGAGCCGCCGCGCGACCAACGCGAGCCCGGCAAAGTCTATCCCCCCGTGGAAATCGCCAACAGCGACAGGCTCCATCTGGGTCTCTACACGACATTCCTTGTCATTGTGGACTAGCACGGACGGCGATCGGAAGACGGTCGCCGTCCGTCTTTCGTCTTCTACCTTCTGCGTCGTAAACGACAATACTCAGCGGCATACGTGGGCAGTGCGGCTATCATGGTTCTTTACCGATATCCGCACTGCTCACGTATACGTGCGGCAACCCATGCCAGACAAAGGAACGCCATGGATACTACCGATAGCGCCTATGGCGACAAACTCATCCGTCTTGACACGTTCGACACCGCCGTGGCGGTCGACCCCAGCGCCGAGGACGAGGCCAAGCGTCGGTTTATGACGCTTATTCTCCAGACGGCCCACCGCAACAACGGCAACATCGGGCACGTGCTGCGCGCGACCAACACGAGCGGCGAGGTCTTTGCCGTCAAGCTACTCAAGGACAACGCCATCCTTTCCGGCCAAGCCCCCGACCGTTCCGCCGAGCAATCGGCAGCGCACCTGGCCAACACCGCCGCGCTGTTCGAGGAGTACCGTCATCTGTGTACCGTCTCGCACCTGCGCGGATTTCCACGCGTCTATGGCTACGGATCGTGCGAGGATGACCCGCTCATCCTCATGGAGTGGGTCGAGGGCACCTCACTCAAGCAGGCGCTACCTCTGCTTCCGCACGACGCCTCGGGCGGGCTGACCACCCAGATGGTCGCCGCCGTCGGAAACGCCGTGCTTCGTGCGCTCTTGATGACCCAAGGCCTCGTGAATCCGGTCGTCCATCGCGACCTGTCGCCTGCCAATATCATGTTCCGCACCACCAGCCGAACACTCGAGCAGCAGATTGCCGATTGTTCCTTTGACCCCTGCCTCATCGACATGGGCTCCGCGACCATGGCTCTCGGCGACGACACGATCACCCGGCGCGCCGACATCTGGCGCTTTGCCACGCCCGCATACGCCGCGCCCGAGATGCTCACGCAGGATATCGAAGGCATCGCGGCCCTTCGCCGTTCGCCGGCAATCGATGTCTACGCGCTTTCGAGCATTCTGTACCAGCTCTACAGCGGTCGCAAACCGTTTGACTTTGAGTCGACGGACGCCGCTGCAACCGGCTCGTTCTATCTCGTAAAGACCAAGACCAAGCCGGCGCCGCTCGAGCCGCGCTGCGAGGGCGATGAAGCGCTCGTCCAAATCATCATGAAGGGTCTCTCAGTCGAGCAGTGCGATCGTCCCACCGAGCAGCAGATGCTCGAGGTGCTCTCGGCATACCTCACCGATGCCGAATCCGAGGGCCGCGAAGGCACAGGAGACGAGGCCGCGATTGATATCGATTCTGGCACGCACCTTAAGGTCGACGTCGCCGGCGAGCGCGCACGAGAGATCCTGAATCAGGCCCGCCACGATGCCATGACCCGCCGCCGCTTTATTATCGGCGGCGCTATCGCAGCCGTTGCGGGGCTCAGCGTTATCGGGGCGGCAACCCATGGCTTTGGCATCCCCGACTACCTTGACGGCATCCGCGGTTCACTTGACGACTACACCTGGGATCAGCTGCAGGAGATTTCGCTCAAGATTAAGGCCGCCGAGACCCGTAGCGAGGCACGCGAGATTGCCAAGCGCTATCATCTGCTCGATGCCGATGGGCATATCCCCTATCCGTGTACCAAGCGTGTCACGCTCACCAACGGGCTGCAGGTTGGCGCGCAGCTTGTGGGCATCCGCCACGATGAGCTTCTGGACGGGACGGGCAAGGCCGGACTGACGTTTATGTTCGATGCGGGTATTGCCGAGCGCAACGCTGCGGCTGAACCGCCGAGCGCCGGCTGGGCAGATTGCGAGCTGCGGGAATGGCTCAACGGCGACGGCCTTAAGCTGCTGCCCAACGAGTTGCGCGCACTCATTAAAGGGGTCAAGAAGGTCTCGAACAATGTGGGCGCCGCCAACAGCGCATCGTGCCTGAGCGAGTTGCCCGCAACCCTTTGGCTGCCCGCCATGGTCGAGCTGTGCGGTACGCAACCGCCCGATTCGTTTACCGAGGACTATCACTACCTGGCAGACATCTACAACGGCGAGGGCAAGGAGTATCAGCTCTTCCGCGAGCTCAAGGTGAGCCCGTATTCCACGAACGAGACGATGGTCCGCCAGTGGAAGGGCAAGGACACCTGTTGGTGGGAGCGCACGGTGAGCCCCGACACATCGGAGAGCGAAGGCACGCTCTATATGAACCGCGTGGGGCACGACGGCGACGTCTTTACGTACGCAACGCCTGCGGAAAAGCCAAACAAGCTAACCTGTGTGATCCCCGGGTTCTGTATCTAGGCGGCGGGCATCTTGCCGTGACGGGACCCCTCCCCGGCAATTGTCTCGATCTGTAACAGTAAGGGGTCAAAAACCTCTCTAGATGTTACAAATCAAGACATTTGAGTTGACCGCGGACGGTTTGTCTCGATCTGTAACATCTAGCAGGAAAAACAGTCCTTAGGCGTTACAGGTTGAGACGTTAAGTTGTGGCTCGATGTAATGTCTCGATCTGTAACAGTTACTCGACAAAAACGGGTCTAGTTGTTACAGATTGAGACATTAGACCGGCTACGGTCCGCCGACCTGGCTATCACCTCGACCAATACCAGAATGTCATACATTTCAATCTCCACTGGACACCCCCAGGGGGTATGGGTGTATAGTATCGGATGGTTAACATTTCCGACACTACGTCACAGAAAGGAGAAGCCATGGCTCAAGATAAGTTCGATGTGGGCGGCATGACGTGCGCCGCCTGCCAGGCGCACGTGGACCGTGCCGTGAGCAAGCTCGACGGCGTCCAAAGCGTCGCGGTCAACCTGCTCGCCGGCTCCATGCTGGTCGACTACGACCCCGCGCAGGTCTCCCCCGACGACATCTGTACCGCCGTCGATCGCGCGGGTTATTCGGCCTCGCCCGTTAGCACGGGCACCGATGCCGCCAACTCAAACGGCAACGCGCAAGCCAGGTCCGGCGCCGCCCATATGGAGTCGCCGACCAAAAAGTTGGAGGCCGCCGCCTCTGCCATGCGCACCCGCCTCATCGTCTCGATCGTATTCCTCATCCCACTGTTCTACATAGGCATGGGGCACATGCTCGGTTGGCCACTGCCCGGCGTCTTCACCGACCACACCCACAGCATGACGCTCGCGCTCACCGAGCTCGTCCTGCTCATTCCCATCGTCTACGTCAACGACGCATACTTTATCAACGGGTTTAAATCGCTTACGCACGGCGCGCCTACCATGGACGCCCTTATTGCCGTGGGCGCCACTGCTTCCATCGCCTGGTCGCTCTACGCCGTGTTCATCATGGCCGACCAGCTAGCCGCGGGTCAGGTCCACGAGGCCATGATGACGAGCATGGACAACCTGTATTTTGAGAGCGCCGGCACAATCCTGTCGCTCGTCACCGTGGGCAAATATCTCGAGACACGCAGCAAATCCAAGACCGGCGGCGCCATCGAGGCGCTCATCGACTTGGCGCCCAAGACCGCGACCGTCGTGGCAGAGGACGGCACCGAAACCACCGTCGATGTCGACGCCATCCTTCCCGGCCAGGTCCTGCGCGTGCGCCCCGGCGAGTCCATCCCCGTCGATGGCGTGGTGCTCGAGGGCAGCTCGGCCGTGGACGAGAGCGCGCTCACCGGCGAGTCCATCCCCGTGGAAAAGACCGCCGGTGCCACCGTCAACGCGGCCACGGTCAACCGCACGGGCTCGTTTACCTTCCGCGCCACGCGGGTGGGTGCCGAGACATCGCTCGCCAAGATTATCCAGCTCGTCGAGGACGCCAACGCCACCAAAGCGCCCATCGCCCGCATGGCCGACAAGGTCGCCGGCGTGTTCGTGCCCGTGGTGTTTGTAATCTCTGCCGTAACTTTTGTGGCATGGATGGTTTTGACCGGAAGCGTCAACGAAGCGCTCACCTCCGCCGTCGCCGTGCTGGTGATCAGCTGCCCGTGCGCGCTCGGTCTGGCCACACCCGTCGCCATTATGGTCGGCACCGGCAAGGGCGCCGAGATGGGCATTCTGTTCAAGAGCGCCGAGGCGCTGGAGAATCTGCGCAGCGTGGGCACCGTGGTGCTCGACAAGACGGGCACCGTCACCCGCGGCAAGCCTGCCCTGACCGATATCGTGGTAGCCACGCGCGCTGACGGCTCGCCCGCCATGAGCGAAAAGGCGCTGCTCAAGCTGGCCGCCGCGCTGGAGCGCTCGAGCGAGCACCCGCTGGCCGAGGCGATTATGGCCGAGTGCGAAGCGCGCGGAATTGTCGCGCGCATGGTCGAGGACTTTGCCGCCGTGCCTGGACGAGGCGTTACGGCGCGCGAGGGACAAAACGTCATCGCTGCCGGCAACGTGCGCCTGATGGTCGAGCTGGGCGCGAAGGTGCCCGCCGGCCTTGCCGAGCAATTTGCCGCCGAGGGCAAGACGCCGCTGTTCTTTGCCAAGAACGGCGAGCTTGTCGGCACCATCGCCGTGGCTGATGAGGTCAAGGAGACGAGCGCCGAGGCCATCGCCGCGCTCCGCAAGCTCGGCGTCGATGTGCGTATGCTCACCGGCGACAACCGCGTCACCGCCGAAGCAATCGCCCGCCGCGTGGGGCTGAGCAGCGAACAGGTCATCGCCGACGTCCTCCCCGCCGACAAGGAGCACCACGTACGCGAGCTGCAGGATGCGGGCAGCAAGGTCGCCATGGTGGGCGACGGCATCAACGACTCACCCGCCCTGGCGCGCGCCGACGTGGGCCTCGCTATCGGCACCGGCGCCGACATCGCCAAGGAGGGCGCCGACGTGGTACTCATGCGCAGCGACCTCATGGATGTCGCCCGCGCCATCGAGCTTTCGCGCGCCACGATCCGCAACATCAAGCAGGACCTGTTCTGGGCGCTGTTCTACAACGGCATCGGCATTCCGCTGGCGGCGGGTGTGTTCTTCCCCCTCACCGGTTGGCAACTCTCGCCGATGTTTGGCGCCGCGGCCATGAGCCTGTCGAGCGTGTGCGTCGTAAGCAATGCGCTGCGCTTAAAATCCTTTAAGCCCAAGACGGCGCGCTGAAGCACCCGACCTTGCCCCTCAAACCGTCGCTCGCGTACCCAAGTACGCTTCGCTCCTCTTTCGGGGCAATCTCGGGCACCTCAGCACACCTTTAAGATGACGCTGTTCACGACTAAACTGTCAGATATTCTCAATCGATAAGGAGTACACCCATGCGTTACACAATCAAGACTTCCGGCCTCATGTGCGGCCACTGCGACGCCACCGTCGAGACGGCGTTGCTCAACGTTGCCGGCGTGACCGACGCCGATGCCGATCACGAGACTCAGACCGTACAGGTGGAGTGCGCCGACACCGTGACCGCCGAGCAGCTCGCCGCCGCCGTCGAGGGCGCCGGGGAGAAGTTCCACGCCCTGTCCGTGACCGCCGCATAGCAGGCGCTGCCTACTCAATCCTCAGAAGTTGCGGTGAAATACGGACTGTTGAGCCGCCCTAGGCCTTTAAACAGTCCGTATTTCACCGCAACTGACGGGGGCATCCGGAAGATCGACCAGAAACGAGGACCCGCCATGATGGCAGACCACAAATCGGTGACCCGCATGCTCAAGACGGCACGCGGTCAGATCGACGGCATTTTGCGGATGGTCGAGGAGAACCGCTACTGCGTCGATATTTCCACGCAGCTCATGGCAACACAGGCGCTCATCGCTCGCATCAACGCCGATGTGCTGAAAGCTCACATCGAGGGCTGCGTCGCCTCGGCCATCGAATCAGGCGACGAGGAGCTCAAGGCAGCCAAGCTCGCCGAGATCGAACGCGTCGTCGACAAACTCGCCAAGTAATTGGTGCAAGGGAGTCAGGTTACTTTGCACCATCTTGGTGTAATGGGGACAGGTATGTTTGCACCACCTTGGTGCAGATTAACCTGTCCCCCTTGCTCTAAATCGGGTATAAAGGCGTGCAGCATATCGAACGAAAGGCAATTTGCATGAATGACTTTATGAAAGGACGCAATGGCGCCGATGAACTCACCATCGTGATGGGTTTTGTCGGCATCGTCATCGCAATGATCGGATCGATGGCCCGCATCCAGTGGCTCAGCTGGATCGCCATCGCCGTGATCGTGCTTGGCGTGCTGCGCGGCCTGTCCAAAAATATCGATGCACGTCGCAAGGAGAACGAGTCCTTTGTCGCCGCGACCGCCAATGTTCCCGGCTTGGGCAAGTTTGTCGCCAGCTTGGGCGCCGGCGCCGCAGCGGCCAGCACCTCACGCGCAGCCGGAACGAGCAAGGAAGACTTTGAGCGCGCCAAGCGCACAGCCAAGAAGATGTGGAAGGGTCGCAAGACCACGGCATACCTCAAGTGCCCCAACTGCGGCCAGATGCTCTCCGTCCCCAAGGGCAAGGGCAAGATCCGCGTCACCTGCCCCAAGTGCCACGCCAAGATGGAGACGCGCTCCTAGCCGCCGCACGCGGGACAATTAATCAGGTTTGTTTGTCCCAGTCTTAAGTATTTGTTCGAAAAAAGCCGAGGCCCCGTGTTGAGACCTCGGCTTTTTGTATGCGACAACGGAGCTGTCCCTTTGTCTCGTCTACGCCACACCGTCGCGGGCGAGCTCCTCGGCCAGCGCCTCTGCAGGCATGGCCATAATCGCGTCGAGCTCGGTGTCCACCTCGGGGATGTGCTTGACCTTCAGCTTGCGCACCAGGCCACCGCGGCACATCACGTGCATCGGCTCACGCAGGGCGCACAGGTCATCGAGCGGGTTCTTGCGCGTCACCAGGATATCGGCGGCCTTACCGCACTCGATCGTGCCGGTCTCGTCGCCCAGCCCCAGTAGCTCGGCATTGATCTGCGTAGCCGTATGCAGCGCGAAGGCGTTACTCACGCCGACATACTTGGCAAAATAGGCCACCTCACGCCACATGTCGTACTGCGTCACGAACGGGCAGCTCGAATCTGTGCCAAGGCCCACCCTAACGCCAGCTTCCAGTGCAGCACGAGCGCTCTCGATAATGCCCGAGCACACGATGTCGCCGTTCTTCTTTTGCGTATCGGTCGAATGGGTCTTTTCCGGGTCGAGCAACACAAACGGCAGCGCCGGGCTGATAGTGCAGGTCACGCTCGGCGCGCGTCCCTCGAGCTGCGTACCCGCGGCGCCGCGGTACAGCTTCAGGATCTCGGGCGTCAACGGAGCGCCGTGCTCAATCGTGTCAACGCCGGCCTCAAGCGCGGCCTTCACACCTTCGGTGCTCTCGACATGGGCCATAACAGGAAGCCCAACCTCGTGCGCCGCCTTGCACGCCGCCGCGGCGACATCGACCGGCATACGCAGCACGCCCGGCTCGCCCACCTCGGTCGCATCGAACACACCGCCCGTTACGAACAGCTTAATGACTGTCTCTTATACACATCTGACGCTGCCGACGAAGCTAGAA
>USPH01000052.1 GCA_900556515.1 uncultured Collinsella sp. | reverse complement strand
CGAGATCTGCGCATGTCTCTCGTGGGCTCGGAGATGTGTATAAGAGACAGATTTGCAGTCATGCCTTTTCTTTTTGATAATTCCGAAAGGAGGTTCAATAATGCTTGCGATTAAAAAGCTCAACAACAATGCCGTTCTTTGCCGCGACGGGCAGGGGCGCGACGTGATCGCCATGGGCAGGGGCGTCGGGTTTGGGGGAGAATTTCCCCGCGAGCTGCCGCTCTCTAAGATTGAGCATACGTTTTATGACATCGACCCCAAAGGGCAGGACGTCATGCGCGACCTTCCTTCTGAGATCGTGATGTTCACGGCCAAGGTGATGGACATCGTCGCCAACGAGCTGCCCTATGATCTGTCGACCAAGGCGACATTGTTCATGGCCGATCACCTGTCATTTGCGGTGGAGCGCGCGCAAAAGGGTTTTCGTATTGCGATGCCTCTCGCCTATGAAGTGCGCGAGACATATCCTAAGGAATACAAAGCGGCGCAGTTTATCGTTATGAGGCTCGAAAAGGAGCTTGGTGAACGACTTCCCAAAGAAGAGATTGCCAGCATTGCCATGAATCTCGTCAATGCGCGGGTTGTTCAGGCCATCGAGACCGCGAGCAAACCCACCAAGCAGTTTGACGATATGCTAGAAGATGTCACTGAGATCGTCGAGAGTGATTTTCGCATCATCGTTGACCGCGATTCCTACGATTTCACTCGCTATGCCACGCATCTGCGGTACCTGTTCAAGTGCATTCAAGCCGGCGAGTCGCTGAACAGCGCCAACATGCAGATGTACAAGAACTTTCGTGAGGAGTTTCCGCAGTTGGCAGAGTGCGTGAAGCATATCGGTTCCTATTGTCGTGAAACGTGGGACGCCACGCTCTCCGAGGAGGAGGAACTCTATCTGATGATCCATCTCAACCGGATCATCTCCAAAAAAGGATTGTAACCCGTAGCCATTCGGGGCATGACCTTTGCCGATTCGAACAGTAAGCCAAGATTGTGCAAAGGAGCCAATGATGGCAAATTACAAAAAGGTGGCAGAACAGATTCTCTCCACTGTGGGCGGGGCGGAAAACGTGGCTTCGGTTACGCATTGCATGACGCGCCTGCGCTTCAACCTCAAGGATGAAAGCCTCTCGAATGATGAGAAGCTTGAGGACATCTCGTCTATCATCAACGTCGTGCACGCCGGAGGGCAGGTGCAGCTGGTGATCGGGCCCACGGTCGACAAGGTCTACGACGAGGTTTGTAAGCAGGGCGGATTCGAGGTCACGGTATCGATTGACGAGGAACTCGATGGCCCTCAGCTTAGCTGGAAGGAGCGCTTGGCACCCAAGCACCTCTTCAATCAGCTGCTCGATGCCGTGAGCGGCGCTATCACCCCGATCCTTCCGATCTTTTGTGTCGCCGGTATCTTCAAGATGCTCGTCATTCTGTTTGGGCCCGAAGGCGCCGGTTTTATGTCCGAAACGAGCGACCTGTATCGGATCCTTTCCCTGGTGGGCGATGCGGCGTACTATTACTTCCCGGTATTTGCTGCCTACAGTTCGGCTAAGAAGTTCAAAACGAGCCCTGTGCTGGCACTGCTCATCGCCGTTGTGATGATTTACCCCGACATGCTCGCTATTGTTGAGGACGGAAAGCCTTTCAGCGTCTTCGGCATCCCCATGCAGCTCGTCAACTACACCCAGGCTGTTCTTCCGGTCATCTTGATCACCTGGGCCCAGTCCTATGTTGAGCGCTTCTTTAAGAAGATCTCGCCTGATATGTTGCGCGTTCTGATCGTACCCGTGGGTACGGTGCTCGTGATGTTGCCGGTCGCGCTGTGCCTCTGCGGCCCTGCCGTCCAATTTGTCATGGGCCTTGTGGCCGATTTCATCATTTGGCTCGCCTCTGTTGCCGGTCCCGCTGCGACCGCGGTTATCGGCGCATTCTGGAATCTGATCATCGCCACCGGCATGCACGTGCCGATCTATACCGCCATATTGCCCGCCGCGCTCCAGAACGGTTACGACGCCATCTTATACCCCGGCGCCGCGGTTGTAGCCTACACCACGCTTGCCATCGCGCTCGCCTATGGCCTGCGCGCTAAGGACAAGGAGAATCGAGCCACGGGCTGGAACTTGTTCATCACCTATGCCTTCGGTCGCGTGAGTGAGCCCATCATCTACGGCATCCTGTTTCGCGACAAGAAAGCTCTTGCCTGGAACATGATTGGTGGTGCTGTCGGTGGTCTGCTGGTAAGCCTTCTTCATGCCAACGTCTATATCTTCACTGGCGTTGGTTTCCCATGGATGGACGTGCTCATGTTTGCTCAGGATATCATCCCCGGCACCATCGGGTGTCTTGCTGGCGGTGCCGTGACGTTTGCGTTGGCGATGGTTTTTGGATTTGAAGGACAGGAGAAGATGCCGTTGAAGTCCAAGAGCGGCGATTCTGAGGCTGTTGAATCCGTCGAGGCATAAGAGGCTACTGCACAAATATGCTCCCCAGCCGTTGCGCGGTCCGACCCCTTGGCCGCGCAACGGTACTGTGCTGTTGCGCGGCACTTGCCGAGTCCGTTGCGTTCGACAGCGTGGGCCGGGAATTTGATAGAAAGGACGACACCATAATGTTTAGAGAAGATTTTTTATGGGGCGGGGCTCTGGCTGCAAACCAGTGCGAGGGAGGATGGAACGAAGGCGGTCGCGGTTTAGCCAATTCCGACATGCTGCCGTTTGGCGATCAACGCATGGACGTCATGCGGGGAGACCTTGATCCGCGTGCGTTGGCACCCGACAGCTTCTATCCCGCTCGCAAAGGCATTGATTTTTACCATAGGTACAAGCAGGATATTGAACTGTTTGCCCAGATGGGTTTTAAATGCCTGCGCTTATCGATCGCCTGGAGCCGCATTTTTCCCAAAGGAGACGAAGCCGAGCCCAATGAAGAAGGCCTTGCCTTTTACGAGGATGTTTTTAGGACGTGCCGCGCGCATGGCATTGAGCCTTTGGTGACGCTCAACCACTATGATGTCCCCATGCATCTCGTCGATGCGTATGGCGGATGGCGCGATCGCAGGTTGGTCGACCTGTTCGATCGATATTCGCGTACCGTGTTCGAGCGCTATCGGGGATTGGTCAATTATTGGCTGACCTTTAACGAGATCAACATCATGACGCAGGCGTGCTTTATGGCGGCGGGGATCATCTTCGAGCAAGGGGAGAATCGCTATGCAACGGTTCACACGGCCGTGCACCATGTATTGGTTGCGAGTGCCCGTGCGGTCGGGGCGTGTCATGAACTGTGCCCCGGGGCGAAGATCGGTTGCATGCTCAACGCAGGTGTCTTCTATCCGGCTACATGTGATCCGGACGATGTGCTGGCTGCGCAGGCTGAGAATCGCAGCCATTACATGTTTACCGACGTCCAGGTGCGCGGTGCGTACCCGAGCTATGTTCTCAAGGAATACGCCCGCCATGGTTTTGAGGTGCCCTATCGGGATGATGACCGCGAAGTACTGGCTGCAAACCTGGTCGATTTCGTCTCGTTTTCGTATTACTCGACGCGCGTCGCAAAAGCGCATGCGGAAGGTCAGTTCGATTCGAACCTTCTTCGCTCGGCGCCTAATCCGTATCTAAAACAGGAGCCTTGGGGGAGGTTTATCGACCCCAAAGGGCTGCGCGTCACCATGAATGAAATCTGGGATCGCTATCAAAAGCCGCTGTTCATCGTCGAAAACGGTTTGGGTGCTCCTGATGTGCCGGAAGATTCGGGTGAAATAGAAGACGACTATCGAGTTGAATACCTGCGGGCCCACATCGAGGCGATGAGGGAGACCGTCGAGCTCGACGGGGTGGAACTCATGGGATATACCTGTTGGGGCCCAATCGATTTGGTTTCGGTCGCCACAGGACAGATGCGTAAGCGCTACGGGTTTATCTATGTCGATCGAGACGATAGCGGTGCGGGCTCGTTTGAGAGACGTAAAAAGAAAAGCTTCGAATGGTACCGACGCGTAATAGCAAGCAATGGCGAAGACCTTGCGTAATAACGTTAAGATGGACAAATGCGCCCGTTGGGGGAATAGTCGCGCCACTTTGCTTGACAACAGGCTAAACTAGCTAATAAACATTTACTCTTCTGTTTAGATTGAATTTGCGGTCGTTTAGTTGCCGAGCCACGGGGCGGTCAAGCCACGATGCTCGGCCGCGACCGATGCTAGGGGGAACGATGGCTAAAGCAAGCGTCCGCGAGATCAGCCGCATTACCGGCTTTTCGCCCGCAACCGTGTCCAACGCGCTCAACCGCAAGCGCAGCGTGAGCGAGGAGACCGCCAAGGTCATCCTGGAGTGTGCGCAGTCGCTCGGCTACCAGCAGTCGACGCAGCTCGAGAGCATCCAGTTTGTGCTTGCGCGCAAGACGGCCGCCATCCTGGACGAGAGCACCTTCCATCCCGCGGTCATCGAGGGCGTGGAGCGCCAGGCGCGTCGCCACGGCATGAGCACGAGCTTTGTCACGCTCGACTTTAGCGATCTTGACGCTGTGCGCCCGCAGGTCGAGGGCCTGATCGCCGATCCGTCCGCCGCTATCGTGCTGATGGGTACCGAGCTGGGCGAGGAGGACTACGCCCTGTTCGCCAACGCCGCCGCCCACCTGATCGTGCTCGACGGCTGGAGCGATCGTCAATACTTTGATGCCGTGGTCATTGCCAACACCGATTCGGTACTGCGCGCCGTGGACTACCTTATCGAGAAAGGTCACAAGCAAATCGGCTATCTGGCGGGCGACCTTCGCATCCGCAACTTTAAGGACCGCGAGCGCGGCTATCGCCAAGCGCTTGAGGATGCGGGCCTCGAGGCCAATCCGGCATGGCGTGTCACGCTGGGCACCACGCTCGAGGGCGCTTATCGCGATATGGGCGCGTGGCTCGACAGCGTCTCGCACGACGACCTGCCGACGGCTTTCTTTGCCGAAAACGACGTGCTCGCCGTGGGTGCCATGCGCGCGCTCAACGAGCACGGTATTCGCGTGCCCGAGGATGTCTCGATCATCGGCTTTGACGACCTGTCGTTGGGCGCCTTTTCCGACCCGCCGCTCACCACGGTGCACGTTCCCAAGCACGAGGTGGGCGAGATCGCGGTGCGCCGCCTGGTGGGCAACATCCGCAATCCCAAGAGCTATACCTGCAAGACGGCCGTATCGACCTATTTTGTCGAGCGCCAAAGCGTGCGCGAGATCTAGTCGGAACGGCGCCAGACCCCAGAGCGGAAAAGTCCTTCTAGATTACCTAGAATGATTTTTCTGGGACGGGGATTTAAAACTCATTGATCCCCGTCCCGGGTAGCTCATTTGGGACGGGGCTTTTTTGACTGGTATGATTGGTGCGACCATTCAAACCAGCTAAAAGAGCCCCGTCCCAAATTGACTATCGAGAGGACCTGCCATGGAGCGCATCGCGAGTTTTTCCGTTGACCATCTGCTGCTTGAGCCCGGCGTGTATGTGAGCCGCATCGACCGCGATCCGGCGACCGGCGCTGCCGTCACCACCTTTGACCTGCGTCTGACCACGCCCAATAAAGAGCCGGTCATGAACACGGCTGAGTGCCACACCATCGAGCACCTGGGTGCGACCTTCCTTCGCAATCATGCCGAGTGGTCGAGCCGTATCGTTTACTTTGGCCCCATGGGCTGCCGCACGGGCTTTTACCTGGTCGTGTTTGGCGAGGTGACGAGCGAGGAGATCCTGCCGCTCGTGCGCGAGCTCTTTGAGTTCGTCGCCGACTTTGAGGGCGATGTCCCCGGTGCCGCTCCCGAGGAGTGCGGCAACTACCTGGACCAGAACCTTCCCATGGCAAACTGGCTCGCGCGCCGCTACCTCGATCGCGACCTGGCCGATATCGACGGGAAACACCTGCACTATCAGCAGGCGTAAGGCTGCTTGCAGGAATAACGTTTGTGCCAGAAGCGCTCCCGCTCTTTGCGGAGCGCTTTTTTATGCCGAGCGCTCAAAACAGAACAAGATTGTTCTAGAATGTTCATACTGTCACACAAACGAACAGGAGCGAACATGCATATCTACTCTGTCTCTGATCCCGAGTTCAAGTCCTATGGCAACGTTTGGGATAACGTTCCGTCCGAGCTTACGTCGCCCGTGCTCGAGGCACTTGCCTCCACGCCCATCCCCGAGGGCAGCAAGTATGTGGCCTCCGCGCCCGAGCTCGAGGGTGTCATGGATGCCGATAAGCTGGGCTTTCTCATGTTTGGCGGTCGTCCCTTCCAGCTGGGCTGGTGCAACGGCCACAACACGCGTCTCAACTGCCTGGAGTACCACCGCGCGAGCGAGTTCAACCTGGGCGCCCGCGACTTTATCCTGCTCGTGGCGCATCGCTGGGAGATCGAGGACGGCAAGCTCGATACCGCGTGCGTCAAGGCGTTCCGCGTGCCGGCCGGCACGCTTGTTGAGGTTTTCAACACCACGCTTCACTACACGCCCTGCATGGTCGACGACGGCGGCTTCCAGGTGATGGTGGCGCTTCCCGCTGGCACCAACGGCCCGCGCCCCGAGGCTGCAGCCGACATGCCTGCCGCTGGTGACAGCTACTGCTACTGGAAGGCCGACAAGTGGGTTCTCTGCCATGCTGACAGCCCCAAGGCTGCCGAGGGCGGCTACGTAGGCCTCATCGGTAAGAACCTCGACATCACCGTGGACTAGAACCTTTCGTCTCGATCTGTAACATCTAGCGGGCTAAATTGTCTCTACCTGTTACAGATCGAGACATACCGTAGAGGGCCGCCCGAAAAATCTCGATCTGTAACACCAAGCCCGATTTTGACGGCCTAGCTGTTACAGGTCGAGACAAACCGGGTCCAATCCACCACAAAGGTGCCTGTCCCCATTGTGGTGGCTGCCTAGAGCTGGCTGCGCAGATAGTCAGCCATATATGGAACAGCGAAACGTACGTAACCGCGGCGTGCCTGTTCGATAACGCCGGCGTCGATGAGGCGTCGGCGATACTTTTGCGCATAGTCGGGTGTGACTGACATGCGCTTCGCAACATCGGAAATGCGCGAAACGGCGTCTTCGTCATCAATCATTGCGTCGAGAAACGCGACGTCTTGGTCCGATAGCGCGGCGAGCGTCGTTTCACAAACATCGTTTTCGAAATCGGCCTTTGACGCTTCGATAGCTCCGTCGACTTGCTCTGGCGTTACGCGTTTTCCGGCCTCGCAGCGATTGGCGATGTTGTAGCCGATGAGCTGCAGCATATAGGGCGAACCTTGGGTTGCACGAGCGGCACGGAGGCGAAGATCGCCTGGAATATCAAGGTTGAGCTCTTCGAAAGCCCGTTGATAATATGCATCGACATCTCCGACTGAAAGCGGTTCGAGCGTGACTTTGCATGCGCGGTTGAGAAATGTCAGTACGCGGTCGTTGAGTGTCGCGGAGACTGCTCCCGGGAGGCCCGCCATGACGAGCGCGACGTTGAGTCCCTCGCCGACGAGCTCTTGATAGGCGGTGACGAGCTGTCTGATCTCGGGTGAATTTGCTTGGAGCTCGTCGATGAGGATGAGGGTGCCGTGTCCCTGCTCGGTCAGTTTGCGCGCGAGCTGTGTGAGTTTGAACTGAAAGCTCTTGGTCTCCTGCACGTCTCGTGTGAACTCGAGGCCTGCCGAGAACCCAAAAACACTTAGACTGCCGCTCGTGAGTTTGGGAAGGCGGCGTTTATTGACGTACGGCTCGCCTGCTTCCTGGATTTTCTCAACAATGCGCTCGAGCATATCCTCGGAGGCCACGGTGGGCGTGGCGACAACAAAGCCGAGCTTGCGTGCGCGGTCGGCAAGTTCCCACAGAAGAACCGTCTTGCCGCTGCCTCGCTGTCCAAGCATGAGCATGGCTCGGTCGCGATCTGTCTCTTATACACATCTCCGAGCCCACGAGACATGCG
>USPH01000051.1 GCA_900556515.1 uncultured Collinsella sp. | reverse complement strand
CGAGATCTGCGCATGTCTCGTGGGCTCGGAGATGTGTATAAGAGACAGTGCCGACGACTACCGACCGCCCAGAGCGCCCTGCGCCCCTGGAAAAGCCCCGCGTCCTAGGCTCCATACCGTCGCCACCCAAAACGGAAAGGACGTGGGCACCATGACCGAAGCCGCTGTTGAAACCTACGACACCACGACGAGGGGCGCCGCCTCGATGGCAGCCTATCGCGCCGTTCGTATCCTGCAGCTCTTGAGCGAAAACACCGGCGAAGACAAGGCCATGCTTTCCGATGAGCTGATCCGGCGCCTCGCCCATCCCGACGACCCCGCCCGCATGCCCATCTCGGCGGCGCGGCGCAGCATCTACACCGCCATCTCCGCGCTTCGCCATGCCGGATACGAAATTGAATACAAACGCGGCGTGGGCTACAAACTTCTTACCCGCCCGCTCACCGATGAAGAGATCATCCGGCTCCACGGTATGGTCATGCGCAACCGCTCCACGCCTATCGCTATCCGCAAGAGCATGGCGCAGCACTTAGTTGCCATGGCGAGCGCCGACGTTCGCGGCTACCTCGATACACCCGAACCCGCTCCAAGCGCAGGCAGCAAGGCTACCAAGGCAACACGCACGCCCATCAAGCGCATCGACACGTGCGAGCTCGTCGAGCAGGCCATCGACCACGGAACCACGGTGAGTTTTGATATTTCGAGCGTCACGACACGCGGCGAAACCGAAGCAGCACGGATGACACTCCGTCCCTTTGCCATCAGGCAGCGCGATGGCATCTCGTATCTGCTGGGAACGGTCTACGACGCCCGAGGCACCGACGATACGCTGCGCACCGTCGAGATCGCCCGTATGAGAAACGTCAGCACGCGCCTGCTCGACGGCAAGAAGCTCTTCGCCGCCCTGGACGAGGACGACGCCTCCTCCGCCGCATAAGGCCCTCCGCCGCCCATTCGACTACCCGTACCGCCCATCCGATTCTGTATTAAAAAACCCGCCAGGCTGTTGTAAAAATGGACATCAGCGCTACTATAGTTCCACTTGCACTTTGTCCCAGTGCAGTGTTTCCAGCCATTTTTATACTGGGGGTAATGATATGAAGGACATCACCATCAGCCGCAGGAGCCTTCTGGTCTCCGCCGGCCTGCTCGCGCTCGCCCCGCTCGCCGGATGCGGCGGCAACTCTGGTTCCGGCTCTGCTGCCGCCGGTTCCGACTACACCATCGGCGTTCTGCAGCTCACCGAGCACTCCGCACTCGACGCCGCCAACGATGGCTTTGTCAAGGCCATCAAGGAGAGCGGCCTTAAGGTCAAGATCGACCAGAAGAACGCCCAGAACGACCAGTCCACGTGTAAGTCCATTGCCGACAAGTTTGTGGGCGACAACGTCAACCTGATTTATGCCATCGCCACGCCCGCCGCGCAGGCTGCCGCCGGCGCCACGGCCGATATCCCCATCGTGGGCTGTGCCATCACCGACTACGCCGCCTCCGGCCTGGTCCAGGACAACGACAAGCCCGGCACCAACGTCACGGGTGCTTCCGACCTCACCCCGGTCGCCGAGCAGCTCGAGATGATGCAGAAGGTCCTGCCCGACGTTAAAAAGGTCGGCCTGCTCTACTGCACCGCCGAGTCCAACTCCGACGTCCAGATCAAGACCGCCAAGAAGGAGCTCGACAAGCTGGGCCTCGAGTACACTGACTTCACCGTCTCGAGCTCCAACGAGATTCAGTCCGTCGTCGAGTCTGCCGTGGGCAAGGTCGACGCGCTGTACTCCCCCACTGACAACACCATCGCCGCGGGCGCTTCGCAGGTCGGCCAGATCTGCAAGGAGAATAAGCTCCCCTTCGTGACCGGCGAGGAGGGTATGTGCATGGCCGGCGGCCTGTTCACCCTCTCCATCAACTATAAGGACCTGGGCTACGCCGCGGGCGAGATGGCCGTTAAGATCCTGAAGGGCGAGGCCAAGCCCGAGGATATGCCGATCAAGCACCTCTCGAGCAAGGACCTGGTCGTCGTCAAGAACGACGAGATGGCCGAGGCCCTGGGTATCGACCTTTCCGCTCTGGACGCGTAATGCCATACGCGGCATGCGTCTAGAGCCCGTGCTCGCGCTTTAGCCGCGCTATTCAATATCTGAGCCACAGGGGCGGGCGCTGTAGACCGGCGTCCGCCCTGCTTGTTTCAGGTAAAACAAAACGTCTGTCCGCAGCTCTTCTATGCATTGTTACCGCTATTATGGTGAATCACGTGTCCACCCCATCCTAGGAGGTATGAAGCATGCTCATTGCATTGCAGGGCGCCGTTTCGCAGGGCGTCCTCTGGGGCATTATGGTGCTTGGCGTGTTTATCACGTTCCGCCTGCTCGACATTCCCGATATGACCTGCGACGGCAGCTTTGCCCTCGGCGGCTGCGTCTGCGCTGTGCTCATCGTCAATAACAACGTCGACCCGCTGCTCGCCGTGCTGGCCGGCATGTGCGCCGGCGCCATCGCGGGCGCCGTCACGGGCATTTTGACCACCGTCTTTGAGATTCCCGCGATCCTCGCCGGAATCCTCACCCAGATCAGCCTGTGGTCCATCAACCTGCGCATCATGGGCAAGTCCAATACGCCCATTCTTGCCAAGGGCACCGTGTTCTCGGCCGTCAGCAACATGACGGGTCTGCCGCAGTCCACCGTTGCCATCATCTTGGGCATCCTGCTCGCCGTGGCTATCGTTGCCATCCTGTATTGGTTCTTTGGCACCGAGATCGGCTCGGCGCTGCGCGCCACCGGCAACAACGAGTACATGATCCGCGCTCTGGGCGTCAACACCAACTCCACCAAGATGATCGCCCTCGTGCTCTCCAACGCCCTCATTGGCCTTTCGGGCGCGCTCATCTGCCAGAGCCAGAAGTATGCCGACATTGGTATGGGCACCGGTGCCATCGTTATCGGTCTTGCCGCCATTGTTATCGGTGAGGTGCTCGGCCGTCTGCTGCCCGGCGGCCTCACGCAGTTTAGCGTCCGTCTTGCCTCCGCCGTCTTTGGCTCCGTGGTGTACTTCCTTATCCGCGCCATCGTGCTGCAGTTGGGCATGGACGCCAACGACATGAAGTTGCTCTCCGCCGTGATCGTCGCCGTGGCCCTGTGCGTGCCCGTGGTTTGGGAGCGCTATAAGCTCCGTAGCTCCTACACGAAGGGGGATGAGGCAGATGCTTAAGCTCTCGCACGTCAAGAAGACCTTTAACAAGGGCACCGTCACCGAGAAGCGCGCGCTCACCGGCGTCGACCTCACCCTGAATGACGGCGACTTTGTAACCGTGATCGGCGGCAACGGCGCCGGCAAGTCCACTCTGCTCAACATGATCGCCGGCGTGTACCCGCTCGATTCGGGCGTTATTGAGCTCGACGGCACCGACATCTCGCGCCTGAGCGAGTCGCAGCGCGCCAAGTACCTGGGCCGCGTGTTTCAGGACCCCATGCGCGGTACCGCTGCCGACATGCAGATCGCCGAGAACCTGGCCCTCGCCAAGCGTCGCGGCCAGCGTCGCGGCCTTTCGTGGGGCGTCACCAAGGCCGAGAAAGATGAGTACGTTGAGCTGCTCAAGCGCCTGGACCTTGGTCTGGACACGCGTCTCAACGCCAAGGTCGGCCTGCTCTCGGGCGGCCAGCGCCAGGCACTCACCCTGCTGATGGCCACGCTCACCAGGCCGCGCCTGCTGCTGCTCGACGAGCACACTGCGGCCCTCGACCCCAAGACGGCATCGAAGGTGCTCAATCTGACCGAAGAGATCGTCGACGAGCACCACCTGACCACGCTCATGGTCACGCATAACATGAATGACGCCATCCGTCTGGGCAATCGCCTGATCATGATGCACGAGGGCCACGTAATCTACGACGTGGCGGGCGATGAGAAGAAGTCGCTCACCGTCGCCGACCTGCTGCAGAAGTTCGAGGAGGTCTCGGGCGGCGAGCTCGCCAACGACCGCATGCTGCTGAGCTAAACCTACCAAAAAGGGACAGACGCCCTTGCGGCGGTTTTCGCATATTATGTCGATAATCCGATATTCAACCAGACATTCTGGCTAAGGACTAAGGAAACTGCCTTGAAAAGACTCCCCCGCCTTGCGTTAGCCGCCGCGTTGTTTGCCGGCTCGCTCGCAGGCATCCCAAGCCTCGCTTTCGCGGGGAACCTGCCCGCCGCTATTGACGGCTCCGTGGCCGTCATGCACACCAACGACATCCACGGCAGCTACAAGTACAGCTACAACGAAAGCAAGGGCACCGGCACGGTGGGCTTTGATGGACTGGCGGTTCTCTATAGCGCCCAAAGCAGCGCCCCCGATCTTTTGCTCGATGCGGGCGACACCTTCCACGGACAGTCCTTCGCCACCATGAGCGAGGGCAAGAGCATCGCCGAGCTCATGGACACCTTCTACGCCGACGGCTACGATGCGACCACGCCAGGCAACCACGACTGGAGCTACGGTGCGGACAAACTCCGCACCATGACCGGCTACAGCACCACTGGCACGCCCTTCGCCATGCTCTGCGCGAACGCGAAGTCTACGAGCGGCGTATGGAGTTCGAGCATCACCAAGACACTCGATCGCACCTGGGAGGATAGCGAAAATCACTCCACATTCGACTACAAAATCAAGGTCGGCGTCGTGGGTGCCATGGATGAGTCGCTGGGATCCTCGCTGCGCGCGGACCTGGTCGCGGGCACGTCGTTCTCGAGTGCCGCGAACGCCATCAATACCGAGGCAGAACAGCTGCGCAGGGAGGGCTGCGATGTTGTTGTGTGTATCGCGCATACGCTCAACGCCAAGACCTTTGCCACACGGCTCCGTGGCGTCGATGCCCTTATCGCAGGCCACGAGCACATCAACCTTAACGAGAAGGTGACGGGAGCCGACGGCAAGACGATCCACGTTGTCGAGGCAGGCAGCGCCTTTGCCGAGGTGGGGCTGCTTTCCATTCCGTACAAGTACGACACCAATGGCACCGAGACGACCGACGATGACACGGTCACGGTCCCTGCAGACGGCAGCGACGAGAAGCTCTACACCGCCAAGAACGTCAACGACCTTTTGGCAGACCCCGACAAGGGCTCCGGCTACCAAAGCTGCCTTGAAGCCGTCCGCAACAAGATCAAGCCGCTCGACGAGGCCTTTGAAAACGAATCGAACAAGGTGCTCGGCGCATCCACCACCAACTATTTCTACGGCGAGGACGCCGCAGGCACGCATGGTTGGGAAATGGTGCGCACCACCGATTTCCGCCCCAGCAAGGAGGGCGATACCACCAAGGCCCAGACCATCGGCCACGTGATTTGCGGCTCCTATCTTGCCCTGACGGGCGCAGACCTTGCCATCGAGAACGCGGGTGGCATCCGCGGCGGCATCGCTGCGGGCGATGTGACTGCCGGCAACGTCATCGCTATCTCGCCCTACGGCAACACCGTGGAGACCTGGACCATGACCGGCGCGGACTTCCTGACAGCGCTCGAGCACTCACTGCAGATCAGCGACGAGTGCAATCACAGCTACGAGCTTCAGCAAGCCTACGTGGCAGCCGGCCATACCGAGCAGGAGGCGCAAGACAAGTACAAGTGGCGCGATGACTCTGGCAGCGTTCTCTCCTTTGGCGGCATCAACGTGACGATTGATTGGACGCAGCCCGAAGGCAAGC
This sequence comes from uncultured Collinsella sp., assembly GCA_900556515.1. Lineage (GTDB taxonomy): Bacteria > Actinomycetota > Coriobacteriia > Coriobacteriales > Coriobacteriaceae > Collinsella. The sequence continues at coordinate 2,307 of USPH01000051.1, read as the reverse complement.
GCATTGTGAGTGCCACACTCACCAAGGACGGCAGCACGCTCGACCCCGCCAAGACCTATACCGTCGCCACCAACAACTACATCATTACCAACACGACCGACTTTCCCACCTTTGCACACGCCACCAAGTACACCGAGTGGGGCACGTGCGAGGCGGCGCTGAGGGCGCTGATCGGGCAAGACAGCTGGGAGAGCAAGATGGCCGGGCTCGCCGGCACCATCAGCTTCGGCTCCGCAGCCGTGGACCCCACGCCCACACCGGCCCCGACGCCTAAGCCCTCGCCTAAGACGGACACGACGACCACGAAGGTCATCACCAAGAAGACGACCGGTAAGCTCGCCGCAACGGGAGACCGCACGCTGGCAGTAGTTGGCGCGTGCCTTATCGGCGGCATCATCGTCATCATGCTCGGCATTATCTGGAAGCGTCGACGCTAAGCTGCATCGTCCGGGCCTTACAGCCCCGCCGCGTAAACCTTATATCGAGCACAGAAGCCCGTCCGAATTTGATCGGACGGGCTTCTTGGTGGGTATCATGGTTGAACGATCATTAGGAGGTTTTCCCTACATGGAATTGTTTGAGCCGATTCTTCATTTCTTTGCACAACGATGGGTCCACAACATCATCTGGGCCGTCATCTTGGCGATAGGCACCGCCGTCGCCGCCAAGGTCGTATCCAAGACCCTGAACCATCTGCTTAACCGAGACGATAACCCGCTTCCGGCATCGAGTATCTTCATCAACATCGCACGCGCCGTCATCTGGATGATTGGCGGCAGCTTTATCCTCGACAACTGCTTTGGCATTAACGCAAACGCGCTCGTCGCCGCTCTTGGCGTCGGCGGCATCGCCATCTCGCTCGGCTTTCAGGACACGCTGTCAAACCTTATCGGCGGCATGCAGGTGACCTTTATGGGCATCATCAAACCCGGCGACAATATCGAGGTCGGCGGCGTATCCGGCGTGGTCCAAGACATCACTTGGCGCCATACAACGATTGAGGATGCCTGTGGGCAGACCATCATTGTGCCCAATTCCAACATCTCCAAGAACACGCTCGTGCATTTGATGCCCTTTGGGCGCGTGGCCGTGCCCGTCGCGGTCAAGGACACGTCTAAGTGGGCTTCCCTTGACGCGCTGGCAGATGAGCTCACCGACGCCACCAAGGCCGCCGTGCTTCCCATCTCGGGCTTTGACAAGGAGCCCTATGTGCTCTTTAGCGAGATCGGCGACTTTGGCATCAAGGGCAAGATCATCTTTATCGTCAGCGACGACAGCACTACTTTCACGGCAGCCGACGCCTGCATCCGCGCCATCGCCCCCATCATCGCCTAAACCACCGCAAAGGGGACAGGCATCGTTGTGGCGGTTTTCATTCGTGGTACCATGGTTCATATCGTTGTTTAAACGACTAAGGGAGTAGACACCATGGAAGAGGCCTATCGTCAAGCACGCAAGCGCGGCGAGCAAGGACGTCGACGCGCCATTAGCCAAAGCGAGCATCCATACCTTACGGACCTCGACAGTTTGGTTGCTCAGCTCCCCTTAGGTCAGCGAGAGAATGTCGGCCTAAGGGATATTCCGCTCGAAATGGTCGTCGGCACGGTCACCAAAGGCCGTCAGTCCGCCTTTTCATGCAACTTTATGCCCCTGCTGCCGTTTAACACCGAGTTCGCCCGCAAGTGGTCCAACCTCTACGACATCCAGGTAACCGAGGGCTATCGCGACCCCATCATCGTCACCGAGTTCATGCATCGATTCTATGTCCAGGAAGGCAACAAACGCGTCAGTGTCCTCAAATTCCTGGACGCTCCAACGGTTTCGGCCAGGGTCACCCGTCTCTACCCCGGCACATGGGATTCCGTCGAAAGCCGCCTGTACGGCGAATTCTGCGCGTTTTGGCGCGTCTGCCCCCTATACGAGATCGAGTTCTCGCGTGAGGGAAGCTACGAGACGCTCGCCAAGATGCTCGGTCAGAACCTTATCGAAAAATGGCCGCAGAAAAAGGTCGACTACCTGCGCCACACCTTCCTGCTCTTTAAGCGCGCCTACCTTCGCGCAGGCGGCGACCACCTGGACATTACGCCTGCCGACGCCATGCTCGTCTACCTCAATGTGTACAACCAGGACCGCCTGCTGGATACGCCGACGGATATCGTCGTAAACCGCCTGTGCAAGATTTGGCGCGAGCTGGTCATTGCCGGCAAAAATGACGAGGACAAGGTCGATCTTGTCGAAGCGCCGAGCGTCGATGAGGAGGAGTCGCCCGCCAAGTCCACCTCCTGTCTCTTATACACATCTGACGCT
>USPH01000050.1 GCA_900556515.1 uncultured Collinsella sp. | reverse complement strand
ATTATCTGCTGTGGGGAAGGACCCCGACGGTGCCCGTCCAGAAGGGCGCCGTCGAGATGGTATTTGCCAGCAATGTCGATCGCTACTGCGAACTTGCGGGTATTTAGCCGATTGAGCAGGTACCCCCTCTTGCGACGTGCATTTTTGGGAGTATTCAGCATTGGCATGCCCTGAATGAGGTGCAGAACGACTGTTTTAAGTGCCCCCGATGGCGTAATTTGCCATCGGGGGCACTTTTTATGCCGATCGGGCGCTATCTGCGTTCCAAATAGGACGCTGAGGATGGCGCACGGCGCGCTCCAATGCTGAATACTCCCAAAAATGTACGTCGGGGCATGACCCACCTGAGCAAAAGCGCTCAAGTTCGGTGTTCGGGGACGCCAAACAGTCCGCAATACATGCAAGTCACATCTCCAGCAACCGTTGAACGGGCAAAATCTACCGTTCACCCCGTGGTGGTTAGGTGAACGTTCACCTTTTGAGGTGCAATGGATTAGTATAGTGAACGTTCACCTAAAGGATAACGAGCGCGCCGTGCGCCCGCGTTGCCAGCAAAGGGGCTGTTTGATGAAAAACTTTATGGACGATCAGGATTTCCTGCTGAGCACTAAGACCGGCGAGGAGCTGTTCCACAACTTTGCCGAGGGCATGCCCATCGTCGACTATCACTGCCACATTTCTCCTAAGGAGATTTGGGAGGACAAGCGTTTCGAGAACATCACCGAGGTTTGGCTGGGCGGCGACCACTACAAGTGGCGCCTGATGCGTGCCAACGGTGTCGACGAGCGCTTCATCACCGGCGATGCCCCTGCTCGCGATAAGTTTCAGAAGTGGGCCGAGACCCTGGGCCGTTGCGTGGGCAACCCCGTCTTTGAGTGGAGCCACCTGGAGCTTAAGCGCTACTTTGGCTACGAGGGCGTCCTCAACGGCAAGACCGCCCAGGAGGTCTGGGACCTTGCCAACGCCAAGCTCGCCGAGGCCAGCTTTACCTGCCGCAACCTAATCAAGCAGTCCAACGTCCGCATGATCTGCACTACCGACGACCCTGCCGACAGCTTTGAGTGGCACAAGAAGATTGCTGCCGATGACAGTTTTGACGTTCAGGTCGTTCCCGCCATGCGTCCCGACGCCGCTCTGCGTATCGAGCGCGGTCAGGAGTTTGCCGACTACTGCAAGCACCTCTCCGAGGTTGCCGGCGTTGAGGTCAGCGACTTCGAGGGCATGAAGTCTGCCATCTCCAAGCGCTACGACGTTGCTCACGAGCTGGGCTGCCGCGCCTCCGACCACGCACTCGATTACGTTATGTACGTCCCGGCTACCGCCGATGAGATCGAGGCCATCTTTGCCAAGGGTCTGGCTGCTGAGCCGCTTACCGAGGAAGAGATCCTCAAGTACAAGACTGCCTTTATGCAGTTCGTTGCCGGCGAGTATGTCCGTCTGGGCTGGGCCATGCAGCTGCACTTTGGCTGCAAGCGCGACAACAACCGCGCCATGTTCGCCAAGCTCGGTCCCGACACCGGTTACGACTGCATCTCCAACTACACGCCGTCTGACCAGCTCGCCGATTTCCTCAACTCCATCCAGGAGACCTGCGGCCTGCCCAAGACCATCCTGTACAGCCTGAACCCCATCGATAACACCATGATTGACACCGTCATGGGCTGCTTCCAGGAGGCCCCGACTGCCGGCAAGATCCAGAACGGTTCCGCTTGGTGGTTCAACGACAACGAGGTCGGCATGCGCGAGCAGCTCACGGCCCTTGCCAATGAGGGCGTTCTGGGCAACTTTGTCGGCATGCTCACCGACTCCCGTTCCTTCCTGTCCTATCCGCGCCACGAGTACTTCCGTCGCGTGCTGTGCAGCGTGATCGGCGAGTGGGTCGAGCAGGGCAAGTATCCGGCCGACATGGAGCTGCTGGGAGCCATCGTGCGCGACATTAGCTACAACAACGCGGTCCGCTACTTTGGCTTTGACCTGGATACCGTCGAGGCCTAAACCCGCATCGAATCACACCGAACTCGGGAGCGCCGTTGCCACACGCGGCGCCCCCGTTTTGCCTGCACGCTAACAGCAATTTAAGGAGAGACATCGATGGAGAACATCAGCTACGAGACGCTCGAGAAGATCGGCTACAAGGGCTACCTGCTGCCCAAGGACGCGCCCGAGAAGGTTCTGCAGTTTGGCGAGGGCAATTTCCTGCGCGCCTTTGTCGACCGCTTCTTTGACATGGGCAACGAGGCAACCGGCTGGAACGGCAAGGTCGTTATGGTGCAGCCCATCAGCGGCGCTTTTGGCTTTGCCGACGGCATCAATGCCCAGGACGACCTGTACACCGTGTTGGTGCGCGGCAAGGAGAACGGCAACACGGTTGACGAGTCTCGCGTGATCAGCGCTTGCAGCCGCTGCCTCAACCCGTACCGCGAGGCCGACTACCACGCCATCATGGAGGTTGCCGTCTCCGATGACCTGGAGATCATCGTCTCCAACACCACCGAGGCCGGCATCGCGTACGACCCGTCCTGCAAGGCCGACGACATGCCGCCCGCGAGCTTCCCGGCCAAGCTGGCCCAGGTGCTCCACACCCGCTGGGCTGCCGGTAAGCCGGGCGTCATCGTGCTCGCCTGCGAGCTCATCGACCACAACGGCGAGGAGCTGCTGCGCATCATGAACCAGTACGTGAGCGACTGGGGCTGGGAGGACGAGTTCTCGCAGTGGATGGCCAACGACTGCACCATCTGCACCACGCTCGCCGACACCATCGTCCCTGGCCGCATCCGCGACCCCAAGGAGGCTGCCGCTGTTGCCGAGCGTCTGGGCTACGAGGATCCCTTCCTGGCTGTGCGCGAGCCCTTCCAGATGTGGGGCATCCAGGGCGATGAGTCGCTCAAGGAGCGTCTGCCCTTCGTGAAGGCCGGCCTGCCGGGTGTCTTTGTGACCCCCGATGTCACCCCGTACAAGAAGCGCAAGGTCCGCATCCTCAACGGCGCCCACACTGCCTTTGTTCCGGGCTCCTGGGTTGCCGGCTTTGACATCGTGCGCGACTGCATGCACGACGAGACCATTCGCGGCTTCATGAACACCATGCTCTACGACGAGGTCATCCCGACGCTTGCCGCCGACCTTGATGTCGAGGACTGCAAGGCCTTTGCCGCTGCCGTCGAGAACCGCTTCGATAACCCGTTTATCGATCACGCGCTGCTCTCCATCTGCCTCAACTCCACGGCTAAGTGGCGCGCCCGCGACCTGCCCACGCTCAAGGACTACGTTGCCGAGACCGGCAACCTGCCCAAGTGCCTGGCGACGAGCCTCGCTACGCTCATCTCCTTCTACACGCAGGAGCTCGTGTCCCGCGAGGGCGACGGCCTGCACCTGCGTCGCTCCGACGGCACCGAGTACACCGCTCAGGACGACGCCTTCGTGCTCGACTTCTACGCCGCCCATGCCGGCGCCGACGATGCCCAGCTGGTGCACGACGTGCTCACCAACGAGCAGATGTGGGGCGAGGACCTTACGCAGATCGCAGGTCTTGAGGAGTTTGTCGTCAGCGCGCTCGCTGTCGTGCGTGCCGAGGGCGCCAAGCAGGCCTTCGCCAACGCTCAGGCGTAAATTTCCGGCGCAGACGCGGGCGCGGGACGGCGTGCCCGCGTCTCGACTTCTGCTCAACCTGTAGGGTTAGGACCATTTGTAATGAATACTATCCAGATCAATCCGGCAGACAACGTGATTGTCGCGCTGTCGCCGCTTGCCAAGGGCAACGCCGTCGTGGTTCCCGGGGTGGGCGAGGTCGTGGCCGCGGAGGATATTCCGCAGGGCCACAAGATGGCCGTGCGCTCGATTGCCGCGGGGGAGGACGTCATCAAGTACGGCCTGCCCATCGGACACGTGACGGGCGATATCCAGCCCGGCCAGTGGCTCCACACGCACAATGTGAAGACCAACCTTTCGGGCGAGGTCGAGTACATCTATAACCCCACGCATCCGGTCGTGGATCCTGTTGAGCCCGAGACCTTTATGGGCTTCCGCCGCGCCGACGGTCGCGCCGCCACGCGTAATGAGCTGTGGATCATCCCCACGGTCGGCTGTGTCAACGAAGTCGCCCGTGCCATGTGTGAGCAGGCCCAGGATCTGGTCGATGGCTCGCTGGAGGGTATTTACTACTTCCCGCATCCCTTTGGCTGCTCGCAGACCGGCGCCGACCATGCCCAGACGCGTCGTCTGCTGGTGGCGCTCTCGCGTCATCCTAATGCGGCCGGCGTGCTATTCCTGTCGCTCGGTTGCGAGAACTGCACGCACCAGCAGGTGCTCGACGAGCTCGGTGACTTCGATCACGAGCGCGTTCGCTTTCTCACCTGCCAGGATGTAGCCGACGAGCAAATCGAGGGCCACAAGATTCTGGCCGAGCTGGCTGACCTGGCCAAGCAAGCCAAGCGTGAGCCCATTTTGGCCTCCGAGCTGGTTATTGGTCTTAAGTGCGGCGGCTCCGACGGTCTTTCGGGCATTACCGCCAACCCCACGATCGGTCGCGTGAGCGATATGGTCGTCGCCCGCGGCGGCACGTCGGTGCTTACCGAGGTGCCCGAGATGTTTGGTGCCGAGAGCATCCTGCTCGATCGCTGCGAGAACGAGCAGGTTTTTAACGCCGCTTCCGACATGCTCAACGGCTTTAAGGACTACTTCATCAGTCACGGTGAGGTTGTCTACGAGAACCCGAGTCCCGGCAACAAGGACGGCGGTATTACCACGCTCGAGGACAAGAGCTGCGGCTGCGTGCAAAAAGGCGGGTCTGCCCCTATCGTCGACGTGCTGCCGTATGCCGGCCAGGCCACCAAGCATGGCCTGAACATGCTGTGCGCTCCGGGCAACGACATGGTATCCACCACGGCGTTGACGGCTGCCGGTTGCCATATGATCCTGTTCTCGACTGGCCGTGGTACGCCGTTTGGCGCACCGGCGCCCACCCTCAAGGTGTTTACCAACCAGCGTCTGTGCGATCACAAGGCCAACTGGATGGACTTTAACGCCGGTGTGGTGGCTACGGGCGAGCGCACGCTCGATGAGGCTGCCGGCGATCTGTACCAGCTGGTGCTGGAGACGGCGAGCGGCAAGCTTACGAGCGCCGAGCGCCGTGGCTGTCACGAGATCAGTATCTGGAAGGACGGCGTCTGCCTGTAGCGGCAAATGCACCCAAGCGTAGCGCTATGTCGTCGGCCCCGTCGGGAGTGTTCCCGGCGGGGTTTTCGTTTTGTGGTTAAGTGAAAAAAATGGAAAATATGATAAACGTTCACCTATCTCATGGGTGTCCAGCATGGCATCTTTACCAGCAGACAATAGGTCTTAGAGCCTCAATTGTGTCCGTTCAGCGATAAAAAACGACCGTTCGGGGATAATATGCAAGTGAACGTTCACCTCTTGTAAGGAATCGCGCATAATCTAGATAAACGTTCACCCTGAACGCTAGGCAGACAGACGTCAGTGTGGACTCAAATGTCTTGTTACAAGACAATCGAGAAAAGAGAGGGAGCTCGATGACTAATAAGATCGGAAAAAAGCGTAAGATCACATTCTGGACGCGCTTGGGCTTTGGTATGGGCGGTATGCTCAATTCCGGTGCCTTGACCTTTACGCACAGCTACATGGTGCTGTTCCTGTCCACGGAGTGCGGCCTGTCTGCAGGTGAGGCTGCGCTGATTAGCTCGTTTGCCATCTATGTCAACGCCATTCTTTGCCCGCTGATGGGCTTTGTGGCCGATAACTTCTATGCCACCAAGATCGGCCGCATCTTTGGTCGTCGTCGTTTCTGGATCTTGCTGGCCATCCCGATGATGATCGCCGAGCCGCTCATCTTCGTGGCTACGCCGTTTGGCTTCCCGTACTACTTTGTGCTGTACCTGATCTACAACGTCGCGTACACGTTCTGCACCGCCAACCTGTCGCCGCTTACCATCGAGATGACCGACGACTTTAAGGAGCGTACGTACCTTACCGGCTACAAGCATCTCTTTGGTAACGCCGCCGGCTTCCTGATGGCTGCACTCGTCGGCTTTGGCTTTGGCACCTTCGGCGAGACCAACCCGTTCAGCTACTTCATCATCGCTACGGTCAACGCTTCGGTCATGGCAATCTCGCTGCTCTGCGTGTACCTGTCCACGTGGGAGCACACCCCCGAGGAGGTCGCTCAGGAGAAGATCGAGAGCGTCGGCGAGGGCATCAAGAAGTTCTTTGTGGACGTTATCTCCACCTTCCGCAACAAGTCCTTCCGCAAGGTCCTGTATGCACAGGTCTCCACGAAGCTCGCTGCTGCCTGCTGGTCTGCCTGCCTGTCCTTCTTCATCGTCTACTGCCTGCAGATTCCTAAGTCCTACGAGTCCGTGATGGAGATGCCTGGCAAGGTCGTCGCTATCGTCTGCACCGCCATCTGGGTCGCCCTCATGGCCAAGAAGGGCTTCCACAAGTCTTGGTACCTCGCAAATGTCGGTTGCGCTGCGTGCATCATTGCCTACAACTACTTCGCCTTTGGTCAGATCAACGGCACCTCCACGGTCGCCATCGCCATGATCGCCTACCCCATCATCTTCGCCATCTGGAAGTTCTTCTACGTCGGCTTCCAGTACCTGCCCGATGTTCTGCTCAACTACATCCTCGATGTCGATGAACTCATCACCCTGCGTCGTCGCGAGGGCATCTACAGCTCCGCACAGCAGCTCTGCCAGCAGATCGCCCAGGCTATCGCCGTCAACGTGTGGGCTATCGTCCTCGCTGCCTCCGGCTTCATTCAGACCGCCGGCAATAGCGACGCCGTGACCCAGCCCGCTACCGTGCCTCTGTATATCTGCGGCTACATGATCATCGGCTGCGCCGGCTTCTTCCTGCTTGCGGCCGTCCTTGCCCGCGGCATCAAGATCGACAAGGAGCAGTGCGACATCCTTTGCGACGAGATTCACCGCGTCAAGGAGGGTGGCAAGATGGCCGACGTCAAGCCCGAGGTCAAGGCGCTTTGCGAGGAGCTCTCCGGCTTTAAGTACGAGGACTGCTTTGCCCACAACAACGTTGGCTTCCAGGACGGTAGCGTAACCCCCGCCGAGTAAGGCCGACATATCGTCCAAATCACAGGGCCGTGCCACCGGAATTCCGCCGGCAGGCACGGCCCTTTTTCAACAGCGTACAATTTGCCTTTAGAGCATCTTTTTGAGGGAGAAATCCATGGAGACGAACGTTATCTGGCGCAACGCCCGCGCGGCCGTGATCGAGCTTGACGACGGCGGCTACTTTACCTGTGCCGATACGTGGGAGATCTTTGTCAACGACGAGCCCGCTGGTACCACGAATACGGTCGAGACCTATGTCGACGGCCTGACCCCCGGCAAGCGCAACCTGGTTCGTTTTGTTTGTGGCGAGCGTGAGCTGAGCGTAGGTGTCACTACGCCGGCTGAGCCCTTTACCATCAACGTTCGCGACTGTGGCGCCAAGGGTGATGCCGAGCACGACGACACCACCAACATCCAGGCTGCCATCATGGCCTGCCCCAAGGGCGGCCGCGTGCTGATCCCCGCCGGTAGTTATCGCATCAAGTCCCTCTTCCTTAAGAGCAATATCAACATCGAGCTCGCCGAGGGAGCGGTGCTGCTGGCCCGCCACGATCGTGCCGCGCTTGCCTACATTCCGGGAACGGTCACGGGCAACGAGGGTGCCGGGTATGCCGGCACCGATATGCTGCCCCTGGGCCGCTGGGAGGGCGAGAGTTTCTCGACCTACTGTTCTACCTTTACGGGTCTGGGCGTGCACGACGTGTGCATCTATGGTCGCGGCGCGATTGACGGTCAGACTGATTTTGCCGAGGACAACTGGTGGAACAAGGACTTTAAGAACATCTTCCGTCCCGAGGAGGGCCGCGAGGTCGCCCGTCCGCGCATGATCTTCCTATCCGAGTGTGAGAACGTGAGCTTGGCCGGCTTCACCGTGCGCAACAGCCCGGCGTGGAATATCCATCCCATCCTGTGCGAGCACGTCGATGCGCTCTGCCTGTCCTGTCTCTTAT
>USPH01000049.1 GCA_900556515.1 uncultured Collinsella sp. | reverse complement strand
CGATGCCATCAAGAAAGGTCTCTCCAAGTTGCGCGTGCCGGGCCGTATGGAAGTCGTGGAGTCGAAGGACGGCCGCGTGATTTGCGTCGTTGACTATGCGCACAACCAGCTTTCGTTCCGCTCGCTTTTCTCGTCGGTCAAGCGCGCGTTTCCCACCAGCCCGGTCATTGCGGTGTTTGGCGCCGCTGGCGGCAAGGCGCAGGAGCGCCGCGAGCAGCTTCCGCGCGAAGCCGCACCATATTCCGACCTGATGATCTTTGCCAACGAGGACCCGGCTCACGAGGACCCGATGAAGGTCTGTCGCGAGCTTGCCGAACATGTCCCCGACGATACGCCGAACAAGATCATTCTCGATCGCGAAGCCGCTGTGTACGCGGCGTTCAAGGCGGCACGCGAGGAGTACGTCAACCCCGATGCTCCCACCATTGTCTTGCTGCTGGCAAAGGGTGACGAGGAGCTCATGCACGTGGGCGACGAGTTCGTGCCCATCGAGAGCGACCTTTCGCTGGCCAATCGTTTAATCGATGTTACCCAGTTTGACTAATGAACCATGATGGCGGCGGCGCCCTGAGTGCGCTGTCGCCATAAGCGTGTTCCCTTAATCAAAACATGCCGTCCAAGTCCAAACCCTTCTACGTAAACGGAGTAACCATGTCCCACAATACCCTGCCGACCGTTGCCGAGCTTTCGGGCGAGATGCGCGAGCGCTTGGCCACGGTCAAGTACGTCTTTACCGATCTGGATGCCACGATGCTTGCACCCGGCTCGTGCGTGCTACGCGACAACGACGGCAACCCCTCGACCAAACTCGTCGAGGCCGTCGTGGCGCTCGCTCGCGCTGGTATTCAGGTGGTTCCCACCTCGGGTCGCAACCGTACCATGATCCACGAGGACGCGCGCGTGCTCGGCCTCAACTCCTACATCGGCGAGATGGGCGGCCTGGTCATGTACGACCTCAAAGCCAACGATTGGGAGTATCTGACCGGCGACATGCCCTACGACCCCTCTTGCGGCCTCACGCCGCACCAGGTGATCGAGCAGACCGGCGTGTGCGAGAAGATCCTCGCCCGCTGGCCGCACAAGATCGAGTATCACAACGACATGTCGACCGGCTACAAGTACCGTGAGGTCACCGTCGGCATGCGCGGCGATGTGCCCGACGATGAGGTTCAGGCCATCCTGGACGAGGCCGGCTGCGGTCTGATCTGGGCTTGCAACGGCCATCTGACGCATCTGTCCAAGCCGACGACGCTCGAGCTCGATCGCGTCGAGGACGGTCGCGCATTCAATATCAACCCCGCGGGCCTCAACAAAGGCGTCGCCATTGCGCGCTTCTGCGAGCACCTGGGGATCGAGCGCGAGGAGACACTCGCGCTCGGCGACTCCGAGTCCGACTTCTACATGGCCGATCACGTGGGCACGTTCTGCTTGGTCGAGAATGGCCTGACGAGCGCCGGCGCGCCCGAGTTCCTGGCTGCTTGCGAGAATGCTTTCGTTACGCGAGGCAAAATTGTCGACGGTTGGGCGGCGACGGCAGAGCTGCTGGTCGCGGCGCGTTCGTAGCGCGCCGCCGCCGCACTTGGACATGTCTTTTCGAGAGAGACTGGTGAGGTAATGTCCGATATCGAGAATCCGGCAGGCGACACGCGCCCGATTGGCGTGTTCGATTCTGGTTTGGGCGGTCTGACGGTTGCGCGCGCCATCGCGACGGCGCTGCCGCACGAGTCCGTCTACTACTTTGGCGACACCAAGCGCTGCCCCTACGGCACCCGTACCGAGGATGAGGTGCGCTCGTTTGCGTTGCAGGCGGGTCGTTGGCTTTCGAAGCACGACGTCAAGATTATGGTCATCGCCTGCAACACGGCGACCGCTGCGGCCTTGCGTCTGGCCCAGCAGGTGCTCGACGTTCCCGTGATCGGCGTGATCGCGCCGGGTGCCCGTGCGGCAATCAACAGCACCCGCTCGCGTCGCGTGGGCGTGCTCGCCACCAACCTCACCATTCGCTCGGGCGCCTACACGCGCGCCATTCAGGACCTGGATGCCGGCGTCGATGTATACGGCTGTCCTGCCTCGAGCTTTGTCGAGGTTGTCGAACACGAGCTCGCCTCGGGTGCACATCTGCAGGAACAGTGGCTTGAGAACGAGGATATCTTCGATACGCCTGCCGTGCGTGCGCTGGTGGGTGCCACGGTTGAGCCGCTGCGCGACCACGGTATCGATACCGTGGTACTCGGCTGTACGCATTTTCCGCTGTTGGTGGGACCTATCCGGCATGCGCTGGGGCCTGGGGTGCGCGTCGTGAGTTCCGCCGAGGAGACCACGCGCGAGCTGACCGATATCCTCACGCGCCGCGAGCAGCTGGCGGGCGACGCCGCCGAGCCGCAGCATCGTTTTGCCACGACGGCCGATAACATTGCCGAGTTTGCGGTGGCGGGTAGCTTTATCTTTGGTCAGCCGCTCAAGAGCATCGAACATATCGATATTGATGAGCTGAAATAGATGTAAGGCAGCCGTCAAGGCCTTCGCCACATTTTTTGCCGAAAGGATATTTCTATGGAGTACATGCAGGTCAACCGCGCTAACGGTCGCGCCGCCAACGAGTTGCGCCCCGTTAAGCTCACCCGTGGCGTCATGAAGCACGCCCACGGCTCGTGTTTGGCCGAGTTCGGTGACACGCGCGTGCTGTGCGCCGCCACTATCGAGGAGGGCGTGCCGGGCTGGCGAAAGGGGGCTAAGGCCGGCTGGGTGACCGCGGAATACGCCATGCTGCCGACGTCGACCGGCAAGCGCTGCAAGCGCGAGCATGCCAACCGCAAGGGTCGCTCCATGGAGATCGAGCGCCTCATTGGCCGCAGCCTGCGTACCGCCGTCAACATGAAGGCGCTCGGCGAGTACACCGTCACCGTCGACTGCGATGTGATTCAGGCCGATGGCGGCACGCGTACAGCGAGCATCACCGGCGCCTGGGTGGCGTTGCACGACGCCCTCGCCATGTGGGTCGAGGCGGGCAAGATCGAGCGCATCCCGCTTACCGGTCAGGTGGCTGCCATCTCCATGGGCGTTGTCGACGGCAATACACTGCTTGACCTCGATTATTCCGAGGACAGCCATGCCGAGGTCGACATGAACCTCGTCGCCACCGACACCGGCGAGATGATCGAGCTCCAGGGCACCGGCGAGCAGGCGCCCTTTGACCGCAAACGCCTCAACGCCCTGCTCGACCTGGGCGACAAGGGTATCGTCGAGCTCATCGAGCTTCAGCGCCAAGCCATCGCCTAACCTGCCAAAAGGGACAGGTTTATTTTGGTAGGTTTTATCTGCTGAAATGCTGCGTTGAAAGGTCCGATCGCCTGAGAGGGGAGAGGTCAAGTGCCCAAACGCCCCTCACGCGGCTTGCTATAGAGACAAGGAGGCCAGTCATGGCACTTGAGAAGATTGACATCGACACCCTCGACCCGGCGGCGACCATCGTCGTGGCAACGGGCAACGCCCATAAGCTCACCGAGATCGAGGCCATTTTGGGCAAGGTCATGCCCGAGGTGCGCTTTGTGGCGCTCGGCCAGCTGGGTGATTTTGAGGATCCCGAGGAAAACGGCACGACGTTTTTGGAGAACGCCATCATCAAGGCCCAAGCCGCGGTTGAGGAGACGGGCCTTATGGCCATTGCCGACGATTCGGGCTTGGTCGTCGACGCGCTGGACGGTGAGCCCGGTGTGTATAGCGCGCGCTATGCGGGCGTGCACGGCGACGATGCCGCCAACAACGCCAAGCTTCTCGTTAACCTGGAAGGCGTGGCAGATGAGGACCGCACCGCACGCTTTATGAGCGTCGTTGCGCTCATCGACACGGACGGCTTGGTCACCTATGGCGAGGGCGCTTGCGAGGGCGTTATCGCGCACGAGGGCCGCGGCGATCACGGCTTTGGCTATGACCCGCTGTTCCTGCCGGTCGACACGCCGGGCAAGACCATGGCCGAGCTCACGGCGGATGAGAAGAACGCCATCAGCCATCGATTCCATGCGCTCGAGCATCTGTCCGCCAAACTGACGGGCGAGGAGTAGGCCGTGCGCGCGGTGGTGCAGCGCGTACTCAACGCCGGCGTGACGGTCGATGGCGAGTGCGTGGGCCGCATTGGACGAGGCTACCTGGTGCTGCTGGGTGTGGGCCATGGCGATACGCGTGCCGAGGCCGACAAGCTGTGGGGCAAGCTCCGCGGGCTGCGTATCAACGAGGACGAGAACGGCAAGACCAACTTGGCGCTTGCCGATGTCGACGGCGAGGTGCTCGTGGTGTCGCAGTTCACGCTGTTCGCCGACTGCCGCCACGGTCGCCGTCCGTCGTTTACGGATGCCGGCGCACCCGATGTTGCCAACGAGCTCTACGAGTACTTCCTGACGCTCGTTCGTCAAGATGTCGAACACGTGGCGCACGGCATTTTTGGCGCCGATATGAAAGTCGACTTGGTCAACGACGGCCCATTCACCATCGTCTTGGACACCGATAGTCTGTAAGTAGTCAATTTGGGACCGGGCTTTTTTAGCTACTTGCGTATGGCGGCAGCAGGGTGCTATAGTATTAGAGTTTTGTCTATCTTAGGGGTATTATCCCCTTTTTGAATTGCACCTTCTGGAGGCCCTGTTCATGGAAGAGATGGAAGTCAATCACGTCGACGACATCCACGAGAAGCTGACCGATATGGTGGGCGATCGCGTCAAGGTGAAGGCCAACATGGGCCGCACCCGCGTTGTCGAGCGCATGGGCACCATCAAGAGCGTCCACCCCGCCGTCTTTATCGTCGAGGTCGACGAGCGTCGCGGTCGCAAGTCGCGTCAGTCCTACCAGTATATCGATGTCCTCACCGGTCAGGTCGAGCTGTTCGACCCCGAGAGCGGCGAGCATATCTTTACCCCGCTCGGCAATCAGCTCGAGGAGCATTAACGGTGACCGATTGGTCCCTGACTCTTTCCGCGCCGGCAAAGATTAACCTCTACCTGGGGGTTCATACCGAGCGCGATGACCGCGGCTACCACAGGGTCGATTCCCTGATGGCGGCCGTCGGTCTTTCCGATACCGTGACGGTCACGCTGGCGCAGGCGCTGACCGTCCAGACGGTTCCGGCATCAGATTTTCCCATGCAAAAGAATACGGCGTATCGGGCTGCGGTTGCCATGGCCGAGCATTATGGTCGCGAGGCCAACATCTGCGTGACGATCGAGAAGCATATTCCGCTGTGCGCCGGCCTGGGCGGTCCTTCGACGGACGCCGCGGCGGTTATCGTTGCTCTGGCCGAACTCTGGGACATCGACCACGCCGATCCCGCGCTGGACAACATCGCGCGCGGCATCGGTGCCGACGTTCCCTTCTTTTTGCATGCGAGCCCCGCATTTTACGTGGGCGGGGGAGACGTTCTGGCAACCGAGTACCCCGCATTGCCCGCAACTCCTGTCGTGCTGGTCAAGCCGCGCGAAGCAAGCGTTTCAACAATTGAAGCCTATCGACGCTTTGACGAGACCCCGGTGCCTGCGGAGAAGCCCGGTGCGATCGCATCGGCGCTTCGTTCGGGAGACGCCGAGGCGGCCTACGCGCTCGTCCACAACAACCTGGGCGTTATCTCCGCGCAAATGGAACCGCAGATCCAAACCGTGCTCGACTGGCTACGCGCGCAGGACGGTACCGTTGCCGTAGACGTGTGTGGATCGGGTGCCTGCTCGTTTGCCATTTGCGATACGGCCGCCACGGCCGAAAGGCTTGCCGATGCTGCCCAGCAAAACGGCTGGTGGTCCTGCGCGACGGAGCTCATTCCCAGCACGGTTCGCGTCGAAGTGCCAAAGAAGTAAAAATTTCTCTAGCACACGACGGAAATCTTTGTTACTATAGTCGAGCTAACGGGTTGTGGCTCAGTTTGGTAGAGCACTGCGTTCGGGACGCAGGGGTCGCTGGTTCAAATCCAGTCAACCCGACCAGAGCATGAGGAGGGACCGCTTCTTGCGGTCCCTTTTTTTAGCTAGTGTTGTGATACCGCGATACCCGCGGTATACTCATTCGAGCTTGTCTCGCTGTATTGTGGAGGTCTACATGTTTGGACTGAGGGCTCCTGAGCTCATCATTATTCTCGTCGTTGTCCTGATTATCTTCGGGCCCAAGAACCTGCCGAAGCTCGGCAAGTCCCTCGGCTCTACCGTCAAGAATATCCGTGAGGGTATGGAGGGCGACGATAAGGCCGAGACCAAGCAGGCCGAGGAGGTCGTGGTCGAGCAGTCCGAGGAGGACAAGGAGATCGCTGAGCTCGAGGCCAAGCTCGCTGCTGCCAAGAAGAAGCAGGCAGAGGACAGCGACGCGGACGCAGAGTAGTCCCATCCCTTTGGGGTGAGCACCTGACCGGCTTGCCCGCAGGCTAGCCGGTCTTTTTCGTTTTGTTGACAGTTGATTGTTTGATCAGAGTTGGGGAGATATCCGTATGGACGCAAGCCAGATCGTACTGACCGCTGAGGGCCGCCAGAAGCTCGTCGAGGAGCTCGCTTGGCGTGAGGGCGATTACGCCAAGGAGATCGTCGAGGACATCAAGGAAGCCCGCGCGTTCGGCGACCTTTCGGAGAACTCCGAGTACGACGCCGCTAAGGACAAGCAGGCCCAGAACGCCGCTCGTATTGCCGAGATCCAGGCCATCCTCGCCAACGCTCAGGTTGCTGCCACCACGGGCGACCTGACCGTCTCCATCGGTTCCACCGTTTCGCTGATTGATCCCAACGGCGAGGTCATGGAAGTCACGCTCGTTGGTACCACCGAGACCAACTCGCTCGAGCACAAGATTTCCAACGAGTCTCCGGTCGGCCATGCCATCATCGGTCACGGCGAGGGCGACTCCGTCGAGGTCGTTACGCCTTCCGGCAAGACTCGCGTCTACACCATCGCCAAGATCGCACGCTAGACCACGGTCCCGCGTAAAGGTATGTTTTCGCTCCCTGGGACCGAATCCTGGGGAGCGTTTTAGTTTGAGGAGCTAACTTATGGCAGAGAACCAGAACGCCGCAGATCAGGCATCGACGCTCAACGATGAGCGCGCCACCCGCCTGGCCAAGCGCGCCGCCCTGTTCGAGGCGGGCCAGAACCCCTATCCCGAGCACTCTGAGCTTGAGGACTACGTCGCCGATATCGAGGCTAAGTACGCCGAGCTTGCCGATGGCGAGGACACCGAGGACGTCGTGAAGATCGCCGGCCGCGTGGTCGCCAAGCGCGGTCAGGGCAAGATCATGTTCATCGTCGTGCGCGATGCGACTGCCGAGATTCAGCTGTTCTGCCGCATCAACGACATGGACGAGGCCGCCTGGAATACGCTCAAGGCCCTCGACCTGGGCGACATCCTGGGCGTGACCGGCGTGGTCGTGCGCACCCAGCGCGGCCAGCTTTCCGTTGCCCCTAAGAGCGCGACCCTGCTTTCCAAGGCCGTTCGTCCGCTGCCCGAGAAGTTCCACGGTCTTTCCGACAAGGAGACCCGCTATCGCCAGCGCTATGTCGATCTGATCGCCAACGACGACGTTCGCGAGACCTTCCGTAAGCGTTCGCAGATTCTCTCTACCTTCCGTCGCTTTATGGAGTCCGACGGCTACATGGAGGTCGAGACCCCCATCCTGCAGACCATCCAGGGCGGCGCTACCGCCAAGCCGTTCATTACCCACTTCAACGCGCTCGATCAGGAGTGCTACCTGCGTATTGCCACCGAGCTCCACCTCAAGCGCTGCATCGTCGGTGGTTTTGAGCGCGTGTTCGAGATCGGCCGCATCTTCCGTAACGAGGGCATGGACCTTACCCACAACCCCGAGTTCACCACGATGGAGGCCTACCGTGCCTTCTCAGACCTCGAGGGCATGAAGGCGCTCGCCCAGGGTGTCATTAAGGCGGCTAACAAGGCCATCGGCAACCCCGAGGTCATCGAGTACCAGGGCCAGACCATCGACCTTTCTGGTGAGTGGGCCAGCCGTCCCATGACCGACATCGTCTCCGACGTGCTCGGCAAGCAGGTCACCATCGACACGCCGGTCGAGGAGCTTGCTGCCGCCGCGCGCGAGAAGGGCCTGGAGATCAAGCCCGAGTGGACTGCCGGCAAGATCATCGCCGAGTTTTACGATGAGCTGGGCGAGGACACCATCGTCAACCCGACCTTCGTGTGCGATTACCCCATCGAGGTCAGCCCGCTCGC
>USPH01000048.1 GCA_900556515.1 uncultured Collinsella sp. | reverse complement strand
CGTCGGCAACGTCAGATGTGTATAAGAGACAGCAAAGGGACTGTCCCTTTGTCACATTATGCCGCCACAATACGGCGCTGATATGCCCTCACCAGCAGCGAGATACCAAAGTTGAGCACAAAGTACATCGCAAACACCAGGCCGTAGAGCATAAGCACCTGCGACAGGTCGATTGCGTGGGCCATCACGACGTTTGCCGTGTACATGAGCTCGGCCACGTTAATGCCCGAAAGATACGAGCTGTCCTTGATGACGGTCGTGCACTGGCTAAACAGGGCCGGAATGATCGTCTTAAACGTCTGCGGCAGGATGATATAGCGCATGGTGGCAAAGAAGCCGAAGCCCTGACTCTGCGCCGCCTCAAACTGGCCGCGTGGAATCGAGTTGAGGCCGCCGCGCACAATCTCGGCCATAACGGCGCTGGTGAACAGTGTAAAGGCGATGGTCGAAATCACAATGTCCAGACCCTGCACCGTAAAGTAGATAAACAGGATCCACAGCAGGTTCGGCGTGCAGCGGAACAGCTCGATATAGGCACTCACCAAAATGCGGAACGGGCGGGGCGCATAGCTCTTGACGAGCGCCAGCAGCGTGCCAAAGATGAGCGAGAAAAAGATCGACAGCGCCGAGATCTCGATGGTCTTAACAAAGCCGCCCCAAATGTAGAGCAGGTTGGTCGCGTTGAAGATTTCCATGCGCTAGGCCTCCTCTACGTTGTCGAGCCCCAGCTCGGCCAGGCTCACACCGCGCGGGCGCTCCTTGGAGCGGCGCTCGAGCCACTGCACCAGCATGGCGAGCGGAAAGCAGATGATGAAGTACATAAGGCAGCAAACGATGTATCCCTGCAGGTAGCCATACAGGCTTACGAAGTTGTCGGAGCGATACATAAGGTCGCCGCCGGCGACGAGCGCCAGCACCGACGTGTTCTTGACCAGGTTGAGCGCCTGGTTGCACAGCGGCGGCAGGATGATCTTGAACGTCTGGGGCAGCACGATGTACCAGTAGGCCTGCGCGCGCGTGAAGCCCTGGCTCTGAGCCGCTTCCATCTGACCGCGCGGAACGGCCTCGATGCCGGTGCGGATGACCTCCGAGATGTAGGCCGCGTGATACAGGCCCACGCCCAGAAAGCCCAGCACGAACGGCGCGATACGCACCGGCTGGTCGGCACCGGTTATGGCCTGCAAAAACTGCGGGCCGGCCATGTACATAAAAAGCGCCTGCACAGGCAGTGGGGTGTTCTGGTAAAACTCCACGTACACGCGACTGATGGCGCGCAGCACGCGCGAACGGGTGGTCGAGAACACGCCCAGCAGCGTGCCCAGCACCAGCGACAGCAGCAGTCCGGCGACAACCACCTGCAGCGTCACGCCAAAGCCCTCCCAGAAGGGCCCCATGTTTTGGAATGTCGTCGACCAGCGGTCGGCGTCAAACAATCCTTCGAGCATTTGATTCCTTCCTTGGACGAACGCTTACACAAGACCCCAGGTCTTGACCTCTTGATCGAGCCAGCCGTCGGCCAGGCGATCGCAAATCACCTGATCGACCACGGCCGAAAGGTCGCAACCCTTCTTGGTCGCCACGCCGTAGCCCTGCTCGCCAAACTTGACCTCGGGTTGCAGCAGCTCGACGGTCTCGTTCATGTAACCGGCCAGCGTGGAGCGGTCCATGGCAAAGACGTCGATATTGCCGGCGTCGAGCGAACTCTTGATGATGGGATAGCCGCTAAAGGCCCTAAACTCAGGCTCGCAGTGAAAACCGTTGTCCTTGATCATCTGCTCGATCAGGCCCTGTGTGGTGGCACCCTGGCTCACGCCGATAACCTTGCCGTCCAGATCCTCGATCGAGGTAAAGCCCGAGCGCTTCTTGACCATGAGGCCCACGTAGTCGGTGCGGTACGGCGTCGAGAAATCCCAGCTCTTCTTGCGCTCGTCGGTGATGGTGTAGGTCGCCGCGACCACGTCGAGCTGACCGTTATCGATGAGCGGGCCACGCGTCTTGGGCGTTACGTCGGTAAACTCGACAAGCTCCTGGGCGCGAGCCTCCTTGTAACTCACGCCAAAGACGGCAGCGGCAATCTGGTAGCACAGGTCGACCTCCATGCCCTCAAAGCGGCCCTTGGCGGTGTCGTAATAGCCGTAGCCGGGAACGTCCTTCTTGACGCCGGCGTTCAGGTGTCCACGCGACTTGATGGCCGCGAGCTTGGAACCCTTATCGGAGCCCTCGCCGCTGGTGGAGCTGCCGCAACCGGTGAGCGCGGTGCCCGCCAATGCGAACATGCCGGTGCCCGCCAGCTGCAGAAAGTGACGGCGCGAAACAGCCGCCCTCGTCATATCCGTCATGTCCATCACCCGCGCCTAGTGCAGAATCTTGGACAGGAACTCGCGGCAGCGCGGGTTCTCGGGGTTATCGAAGAAGTGCTCGGGCGTGCCCTCCTCCAGAATGCGGCCGTCCTCCATAAAGATGACGCGGTCGGCCACCTGGCGCGCAAAGCCCATCTCGTGCGTCACGCAGATCATGGTGATGTCCTCCTGCGCGAGCTCAATCATAACGTCCAAAACCTCCTGGACCATCTCGGGGTCGAGCGCCGAGGTCGGCTCGTCAAACAGGATGATGGGCTGCTTGGTGCACAGGGCACGGGCGATGGCGATGCGCTGCTGCTGACCGCCCGAGAGGTTCTGCGGATACTCGCCGGCCTTATGCGCCATGCCGACGCGCTTGAGCGCGGCGATGGCGATCTCGGTCGCCTCCTCCTTGCTCTTCTTTTGCAGCTTGATGGGCGCGAGCGTCAGGTTGCCCAGCACCGTCATGTTGGGATACAGGTTGAACTGCTGAAACACCATGGAGCTGTACTTGCGAGCCATCTCCAGGTGATTCTTTTTTGTGAGCGGCGTACCGTCGATGATGACCTCGCCCGAAGTGGGCTCCTCCAGATAATCGACGCAACGGATGAGCGTCGACTTACCCGAACCGGAAGGCCCGATCATTACGAGCTTCTCGCCGCGCTTGACGGTGAGATTGATATCTTTGAGCACATGCAGGTCGCCAAAGTACTTGTTGAGATGCTTGATCTCGATCATGTCTGCCATGAATGTCCCTTCCCTGCGTTTACACGAGTTGAACTATTGTACGGAAAGA
Organism: uncultured Collinsella sp.; assembly: GCA_900556515.1. GTDB lineage: Bacteria > Actinomycetota > Coriobacteriia > Coriobacteriales > Coriobacteriaceae > Collinsella. Next base: position 5,123 of record USPH01000048.1, on the reverse strand, counting down.
ACCGCGTTTCCGCAGCCCACACTACATTCCCGTAAAGAACCCGCAACCTTTAACCCACTCATTGGGGACGGGCTTAAATGAGTACCCGCTCATTGGGCACTCATTTAAGCCCGTCCCCAATGATTGCCCAGCCCAGCAAAAAGGGGCGCGACCGCAATGGTCACGTCCCCTTAACATCAACTATGTACCGCTCGGCCCTTAAGCCAGCTTTGCTCCGACGATCTTTGCCGCGGCAGGCTTATCGAAGTTGCCGCCGGTGGCCTTGCCGAGTGCTCCCATGACCTGGCCCATCTGCTTCTTGGAAGTAGCGCCCAGCTCGGCGATGACCTGCTCGATCAGGGCCTCGAGCTCCTCGCCCGAAACCTGCGCGGGCAGCAGGCTCTCCAGAATCTTGACCTGCTCGGTCAGGTTGTCGGTACGCTCCTGGTCGGTGCCGGCCTTGATGGACATCTCCAGCGTCTCGCTCGTCTGCTTGATCAGACGCTTGATCATGCTGTTGACGTCTTCCTCGGTCACATCGCGGCGCTCGTTAACCTCGATATTCTTCACCTCGGCCTTGACCTGGCGAATGATGGACAGGCGAACCTTGTCCTTGGCCTTCATGGCCGCGATCATTTCTTTCTGCAGCTCTTCGTTGGTCATCTGCAAATCCTCTCTAATAGCGTGGGCGGCACTCACGCGAGCACCGCCCCATGGTTACTCAGTCTTCGACGAATCGTCGGTCGAACTCTTGGTGACGCCCTTCAGACTCACGTTATAGGGTACGTCCTTGGGCATGGGGTTGACGGTGATGTCGGCATCCTTCTTGTACTGCTCCAGCCACTCGCTGTACGCGGTGCTGGCCGCTTGCGTCTTCACCACGTTGGAGACGTACTTTTTGATGTCCTTGGGCACCTGGTTGATGTCATCAACCTGATTATCGACATGGAAGTAGTCGGTGCACTTGATGATGTGGTAGCCATAGGTCGACTCGACGACTTCGCTCACGTCGCCCTTGTTGAGTCCCTCGAGCGCCGTCTGGTAGCTGTCGACGAAAGTGGTGAGCTTATCCCAGCCCACATCGCCCTTCTTCTCCTTGGAACCGGTGTCCTCGGAGTACTGCTCAACGGCGTCCTCAAAGCTCAGCTCACCGGAGTTGATCTTGTCCAGGCACTCCTGCGCCTTGGCCTTGGCGGCAGCCTTGTCCTCGTCGGAAGCGTCAGAATCAACCTTGATCAGGATGTTCGACGAGCGGCGGGCGTCGTTGTAGCTGGACAGGTTTTCGTTGATGTAATCGACAATCTCGCTGTCCTTGGGCTTGCTCGTGGGCGCGACGGCATCCTTGAGTTTCTGCTGCGCCAGACTCTCCTTGAGTGAGTCCTTGTAGGTGTCCTCGGTATAGCCGTAGGTCTTGAGGGTCTTCTTAAAGGCCTTGGCGCCGCCCGCGCTCTTGCACGCGTCCTTCCAAGCCTTCTCGACCTCCTCGTCCGACACCGTCACGCCGTTCTCCTTCTGTGCCTGTTGAAGCAGAATCTGCTGCGCGTAGGAGTCGATGAGTTGCTTGCGGTACTTCTTGGGCGTGAGGTCGTTGTCAACCAGATACTGCGCCCAATCCTTATCCTTGGTGTAGCCGTAGGACGTGCGCATGCTCATGATCTGCTTGGTCACGGTGTCCTCGGTGAGGTTGGTGCCGTTGATAGTTGCAGCAACACCGCCGGTCAGCTTGTAGCCCGAGGTGTCCTCGGCCTGCGACATAAGGCCGGAGCACGCCATCGCCGAGACGGAAAGCAGCATCGCCAGCACGCCGATGACCACCAGGACGATCTTGACGGTCTTAGACACGTACGTCTTGCGCTGCTTCTTGCGAGAGCTGGAGGCAGCGCGAGCCTGCTGCTCGGGCGTCGGCTCGGGCGCAGGGTTCTTTTTCTTATTTGCCATAGTTGGCCTTTCGCATAACGAATCGAACAAACGCCATTGTGTCACAACGCGGCCCCCGCGGCACGCTTGGTGCATTGGGGACAGGTTAATCTGCACCATTTTGGTGCAAAGGGGACAGATGTGGCACTTGGCAGTTGGACGTTCTTTATGTGCCGACACTTGGGAACTGTCCCTAACTGCCGGCAGAAAAGGAACGTCCCCAAGTGCCGGCTCAGCCCCACCTTAGAAGTGACGGCGGATGGCGTCGACCATGCCCTGGGACGTGGTCTGGCCGAGCACGTCGGCTGCGGCATCGGCGTCCATAAAGATGTTCATGAGCGCCTGCAGGGCTTCGACCTGGCCTCCCGGCTCGGCGATGCCCAGATTAATGACGATCTGCGCCGACACCGGAGCGCCCATGCCAGCCATAGCGTTAAATGTCACGGGCGCGGCGGGCTTCACCACCGCGATATAGGGCTTGGCCACAAACCCCGGATCGGTATGCGGAATGGCAATGTTTGCCGCCGGCATGGCAAGACCCGTGGGATAGGCATCCTCGCGCGTGCGAACGGCGTCGAGCCAACCCTCGGCAATGTAGCCACGTGGAGCAAGCTCGCCCTCGAGCCGCGCAAACACCTCATCCGGCGTCGCACACTCCCAATCAAAAAACACCAGCTCAGGCGTAAACAGCGCTTCGTTATCCGCCATGCGCTCACCTCTCTCACCTAGCCATCGGGGACGTTCTTAAATGACTAGCCGTTAAAGAACGTCGCAGGTGACTACCCAAACAAAGGGTGGCCACGTGCGCCTTGGCGCCAATGACCACCCTGACTACTCGGCTAAATTCTACTGTGCGCCGCTAGCCGCGAGGCGCGTCAATTGCGACCTTGCCGCTCTCCAGCACGTGGACGCGGCCGTCGGCGAGCATTTGCACGACCTCGGGATACAGCACGTGCTCAATCGCATGGATGTGCTCCTCGAGCGTGTCGACATCCCAGCCCTCCCCGACAGCCAGCGCGCGCTGGGCGATGATGGGGCCGTTGTCGTAAATCTCGTTGGCAAAGTGCACGGTCACGCCGGTCACCTTGACGCCGCGCGCAAAGGCATCGTCAATCGCATGCGCACCGGTAAAGCTCGGCAGCAGCGCCGGATGCAGATTGACCACGCGGTTGGGAAACGCCGCCAGCAGAGGCGTGTGCACCATGCGCATGTAGCCGGCCATGACCACATACTCGCAGCCGCGCTCGAGAAGCTCGTGCGCGATGATCTCGTCAGCGGCGATGGGGTCGGCGTAGACATCCTTGGACAGCGTGAGCGTCTGGATGCCCGCGCGCTCAGCGCGCTGCAAACCCTTAGCCGAAGGGCGGCTCGACACCACAAGCTCAATCGAAGCGTTGAGCTTGCCGGCGGCGATCAGGTCGATCAGCGCCTGCAGGTTGGTACCCGAACCGCTGATGAGCACACCGATCTTGAGCGGCTCGGCCGTATCGGTGCCGGTCGGACGGGTGTAGGGCACAAAGCCCAGGCTCGCGGCAGCAGCCATCTGCTCGTTAGCGCTCATCGGAGTACACGACCTTACCGGAGCCCTCGACGCACTCGCCCACGCGGAACGGCTTCTCTCCCAGCGCGACCAGGGCCTCGGTCACGGCAGCCTCGTCCTCGGGGGCGACGATCAGGCACAGGCCAACGCCCATGTTGAAGGTCTTGCATGCCTCGTTGGGCGCGAGCTCGGCCTGGCGCGACACGTAGGTGATGACGGGCGGAACGTCCCAACCCATCTCGGCGCCGTTGCGGGTGACCACGGCGTCGACGTCGTCGGCGAGCGCGCGGTTGAGGTTCTCGGTAATACCGCCGCCAGTGATATGGGCGATGGCGTGCACCGGAGCGCCACCGCGCAGCAGCTCCAGAATCGGCTTGACATAGATGCGCGTGGGGGCCAACAGGGCGTCTGCCAGCGATGCGCCGCCGAGTTCCTCGAGCGGACGGCTCAGCTCCTCGGCCTTAGCGGCGGCCTCGGGCGTGCCCGGCTTAATACCGTCGACGCCAATGACCTTACGCACGAGCGAGTAGCCGTTGGAGTGCACGCCGGTGGAAGGCAGGCCCAGGATCACGTCGCCGGGACGGACATTCGCGGGGTCGAGCATCTTGGGACGGTCGACGACGCCCACGGTAAATCCGGCAAGGTCGTAGTCGGCAGGAGCCATGACGCCGGGGTGCTCGGCCATCTCGCCGCCCACGAGCGCGCAGCCCGCGAGCTTGCAGCCGTCGGCCACACCCTTGATGATCTTTGCCATGTGCTCGGCCTCGATGTGGCCGATGGCAACGTAGTCCAGGAAGAACAGCGGCTCGGCACCCGAAGCCAGAATGTCGTTGACGCACATAGCAACCAGGTCCTGGCCCACCGTCTCGTGACGGTCCATGATCTGGGCGAGCACGAGCTTGGTGCCCACGCCGTCGGTACCGCTGATCAGAATCGGGTCTTCCATATCCTTAAGCGCGGCAGCCGAGAACAGGCCACCAAAGCCACCGATGCCGCCGATGACCTCGGGACGGTTGGTGTCCTTAACCATCTGCTTAATAGCGTCAACGGCGCGGCCGCCCTCGGCGGTATCGACGCCGGCATCCTCATACGTCACATGCTTGCTGTCGCTCATCTGAGCCTTCCTCTCCCACTACCGTGGCGCCGCCCGGGCGCCAAACGGTGCTCATAGTTGCGTTCATTTCGGCGCGCGCCATAACAACGCGCGCCGTCATATCAACAAAACAGCAGGTAAAACCTACCAAAATAAACCTGTCCCTTTTTGGCAGGTTTTAGGCCTCGCCGTGTTCCTCTTCCCAGCTGCGATCGTCGTATTTCTCGACCACGGCGTCGTCATCAAAGTGCAGCGGCTTGTCCAGGTTGCGGGGCTTAAAGCCCTCCATGAACTTGTCGCGGCCAAAGCTCTCGGGAATCGCCACGGGGTAGCGGCCGGTAAAGCACGCATCGCAGTAACCGCCCTTGGGCATGACCTTAAGCAGGCCCTCGACCGAAAGGAAGGCCAGCGAATCGGCGCCGATATACTCGCAAATCTCGTCGACCGTCTTGTTGGCGCTGATAAGCTGCGACTGCACGTCGGTATCGATACCGTAGAAGCACGGCCAGATGACCTCGGGCGAGTTGATGCGGATATGAATCTCCTTGGCGCCGGCGTTGCGCAGCATCTTGACGAGCTGCACCATGGTGGTGC
>USPH01000047.1 GCA_900556515.1 uncultured Collinsella sp. | reverse complement strand
TCTAGCTTCGTCGGCAGCGTCAGATGTGTATAAGAGACAGCCTCATCGGTCATCTCCATCGTGATGGCACGGTTGCCCTCGTTCAGCCACTCAACCAGACGCTTTGCCACCGCGAGCTTGGGGGCGAGCTCGGCGTCGCGCTTGGCTTCCTTCTCGAGTTTGGGAAGCTGCTTTTCGAGCGTCTGGATATCGGCCAGGATGAGCTCGGTCATGATGGTCTCGGCATCGCTCGCCGGGTCGACGAACTCGCCCGTATGATTGGCTTCGCGCATGACATCCGGGTCCTTGAAGTAACGGACCACCTGGCAGATGGCATCGCACTCGCGGATGTTGGCCAGGAACTGGTTGCCCAGACCCTCGCCCTCGTTAGCGCCCTTCACCAGACCTGCGATGTCGACGAACTCGACCGTCGCCGGCACAATACGACCCGGGTTGACGATGTCGGCGAGCTTTTGCAGGCGGCTATCGGGCACATCGACGATACCCACGTTGGGGTCGATCGTGGCAAACGGGTAGTTGGCGGCAAGGCCGGTCTTTTTGGTAAGCGCGGTGAACAGCGTCGACTTGCCCACATTGGGCAGGCCCACGATACCGATGGAAAGGGACACGACAGCTCCTTTTGGTACAGGTACTTCAAACTGCATAAGTATAGCGCCGCCGCAGCATCTGGGCGAACCCGGACGCCACGGCGGCGCAAATGAAGCAGAGATAGAGCTCGCTGACTAGTCCGCGAGCTTTTCCACCTGGTCGAGCATCTTGTCCAGCTTGGCCTTTGCCTCGGCCTTGACCTTCTCGGCTTCTTCGTGAGCCTTCGCCTTCTGGGCAGCCTTTTCCTCAGCCTCGGGGTCGACAACGACCAGATTGGACGCATCGTGCTCGACCAGCTTGAGCGCATGCTCGGGACACACCTTGACGCAGGCTCCGCAACCTAGGCAATACGTGGACTCCAGTGCAAAGCGACCGCTTCCCACCAAATCGCAGGCAAACGTGGGGCACACGTTGACGCACTCGCCGCACGACGTGCACTTGTCAAAATCGCATTCCGGTGTGCTCACCTGCATATTCTGGGCAAGCTCGGGGTGGTTCTGCAGCGTCGAGAGCACCAGTTGGCGCCCGTGCGTGAGCGAACGGCGACGCTTAGTAGTCGTGGTGCCGCACATGGTGTTGAGCGTGCGCTCCAGCTGCGTAATCTGGTGACGGTGGGCCTTCAACTTCTGCGTCACCGAGGCCAGCGCCGCCGTCGCCGGATTGAGCTTGGTCACCGTCAGGCCCGTTGTGCGGGCAATCTTATCCATGTACTCCTTGCGCTCGTACTCGCGGCGCTTATGGCACTTGAGGCTCTTGGGGTCGACCTCCAGGCCCATGCCCGTACCGGCCCACTCCTCGGCAGTGGCAATGGCCTCGCCCAGAATATCCTCGCCACCGGTGTTGCGGCACTTATCGCACACGCCCAGTGGCAGGTAGACGCTCACATTGGGATAGTCGGCCAGCACCGAGAACCAGGTCTCGGCAGTAATATCGCCCACGCAGGCAACGACAACCTCGTTCTCGCGCGGCATGCGCTTAAGGGCACGCGTGCAGGTAACGTAGGCGGTTTCGTGACTCGTAGCCGCAGAGACAATGTCGTCGTAGACGTTTTTGGGCGCCAGGCGCGGCGAGATGATCGCCTCGGTCGGACAGGCAGCGGCGCACAGGCCGCACTTGCGACAGGAGTCGAGGATCTCGATAGCGTCTTCCTCGACCTCGATGGCGTTGACCGGGCACACGTCCATGCACGCGGTGCAGCCGCTCTTTTCGTTTTTGCAGGTCAGGCACGGAATGGTGTTGCCGCGCGGGCGCTCCTTGTAGTCGGCAGGATTCCACTGCGGCGCCGACGGATCGAGTGCATCGGTCACGCCGCCAAGCGGGTTTTTAAGAAAGTCGAAACCCTTGCTGATCTCGATAATGTCATCAAACAGATCGTGTTCCTGCGCCATGCGCGGCCCCTCCCTGAGCAGTGCAAACAAGCAAGAGATAATGATACGCTATTGGCCCACGCCTCGGGCAAATTACACGCGGAGCATCTTTGCGGCAAATAGCCTATGGCCTATCGCCGCCTCGATTGCACAAGGTCAATCATGCGCCAAGCTATGCCTCGCGCATGAGCTCGACAAGCTTTTGCCTGGTCACCTTGGCCTGTTCGTTAGCCATATTGCGTTCGTTTCTAAAGGCCGCATCTGCAACGCTCATCAGGTCGGCATCGGAAATCTCGTCAAGGCCCAGCTCCTCGAGTGTCGTCGGCAGACCGACGCGCTGGCAAAACTCGAGCACCTGATCAAGCTCGGGTGCACGCTCCAGGCGCAGCTGCACCACCAGGCCAAACGCTACGGCCTCACCATGCATGGCCTTGCACTCGGGCAGAATCGTCAGGCCATTGGCGATGGCATGGGCAAGCGCTAGGCCACCGCTCTCAAAGCCAACACCCGAGAGCAGAATATTGCACTCGATCAGGCGCTCAACCGCCGGCGATATACGACCCTTTTTGAGATCGCGCTTGGCAGCGACGCCGCACTCCATGAGCGTGTCATAGCAGGCGCGAGCCGCAACCAGAGCCAAGTGCCCTGGCGCGCCACCGTGCTCGTTGGTGCCCCGCGCCGCGGCGCACGAACGCGCCTCGAAGTACGTTGCCAGCGCATCGCCCATACCAGCAACCGTCATACGCAGTGGGGCCGCCGCGACCACGTTGGTATCGACCACGACCAGGTCTGGATTCTTCTCGAGCATCAGATAGCGGTCGAACGACCCATCCTCGTGATACAGCACCGAAATCGCACTGCACGGACCGTCCATCGAAGCCGCCGTGGGGCATACGCACAACGGCAGCTCGGCATAAAACGCAACGGCCTTGGCGATATCGAGCATCTTGCCGCCGCCAATACCCACCACCATGTCACAATACTCGGCCTGGGCTTCCTTGGCCATTTTTACAACGGCCTCTTCCGTACACGGACCGTCATAAATCTTAAAGAACGGCTCGCTCAGATCGTCGTCCAGAAATCCATCGTTGATCTGTTTGCACAGTCGATTCTCGGTACCTTGGTCAAACAGGACATAGGCGGAGCATCCCAGCCATGACAGATATCTGCCTTGACGCGAGAGCTCGCCCGGCCCTTGGACATAACGGCCCGGACCGCCATAAACCATGGGAAGCGCCATACGAGAATCCGCCCTTCATCAAGCAACGATTGGTGCAAAGCAACCTGACCCCTTTGCACCATAGCAAAAAGGGGCCTCGTGCATAGAGCACGAGACCCCTTGCAAGACAGCGAGAGTCGATTAGAAATCGATGTCGGTGTCGTAGTAGCAGGCCTTGAGGATCTTCTCGAAGTCGGCAGCCTTGGTCTCACGCGGGTTCTCCGGCGTGCAGGCGTCGGTCTCGGCGTTCGCGGCGATCTCGGGCAGCTTGGCGAGGAACTCCTCCTCGGAAACCATCTGCGGGTTCTCGGCGTCGACCTTCACGCCACCATTCGCGTAATCCTTGATGGACTGCGGAATGTTGAGCTGGTCGTTGAGGTCGCGAATCTTCTGGACGAGTGCAGCGATGAGCTCCTCGTTGGTCTCGCCGGGAAGGTGCAGGATCTCCTTGGCCACGTAAGCGTAACGCTCGGCAGCACGGGGATCCTTGGAGTTCCACTGGATAACCTTGCCCAGGTACATGGCGTTAGCAGCACCGTGGATGATGTGGCCGTTCTCGAAGGCAGCACCGGTCTTGTGAGCCATGGAGTGAACGATGCCGAGCAGGCCCGAGGAGAAGGCGATACCGGCGATGCACTGAGCCTCGTGCATGTGCTGACGGGCCTCATGGTCGCCAGCATAGGACTTGGGCAGCCACTCAACGATCTCGCGGATGCCGTGCAGAGCGTTGGCGTCGGTGAACATAGAGGCGCAGGTGGAAACGTAGGCCTCCATGCAGTGGGTCAGAGCGTCCATGCCGGTATGAGCGCACAGCTTGGCGGGCATGGTGTAGGTGAGCTCGGGGTCGACGATGGCGACATCAGGGGTGATGTTGAAGTCGGCCAGCGGGTACTTGATGCCCTTTTCGTAATCCGTGATGACGGAGAATGCGGTGACCTCGGTAGCGGTGCCGGAGGTAGAGGAAATGGCGCAGAAGTGAGCCTTCTGACGCAGCTCGGGGAAGCTGAACGGCTGGATAATGTTGTCGAAGGACTCCTCGGGATACTCGTAGAAGACCCACATGGCCTTAGCGGCATCGATGGGCGAACCGCCACCGATAGCAACGATCCAGTCGGGCTCGAAGTCGCGCATAGCGGCTGCGCCCTTCATGACGGTCTCGATGGAGGGATCGGACTCGACGCCCTCGAACAGCTTGACCTCCATGCCGGCCTCTTTGAGGTCGGCCTCAACGTCCTGCAGGAACCCGCCGCGGCGCATAGAGCTGCCGCCAGAAACGATGATGGCCTTCTTGCCCTTGAGGTTCTTCACCTCGTGGCGAGCGCCCTCACCAAAGTACAGATCGCGAGGATTGGTAAAACGTCCCATACTGTGCCTCCTAAACAAGCCCCTCTTAGACTTGCGTATATAACGGAGCACCCGATTGGCTCCGTTAGGACCGTTTTGCGCGTTGCCGGCGATGACAATGCGCGATGTCTAAACGTCTCAATGCTCAGACAAACACTATTTTACCGTTCTGGTTGGTCAGTTATTCACCTAAAGCCAACAATGATGAAACGTTTTTTCTATCCCTGAAGACCCTTATGGGGCATTCATACTCCCAAGCTGGGCAAACGTTTTATCAAGGTTGACCACATATCCCGGGCAGGGCTGTGCCCCTCCAAAATGCGCCCCGTTCGCCGCCAAAAATCGACCGTTTGCGGCACCGTGATACCACTCGGCCGTCCAAGGTGCCGACATTTGTGCGACATCCGTCTTCGTGGTGCAAAGGTGCAAGTCCAAGTGCGGCACCCCCGTTGTGCCACATGCGGGTAAACTAGAACTTTATATAGAAACATTTGAACCCTAACCGCAGCAAAGGAGGCCCCATGGCATTCGATCCCATTCAAGAGGATTGCCATCGCCTCGTTCTTGAGGCCTTGCGCCGCGACAATATCCCGCTCACCGACGCTGCCGCCGTAGAGCATCTGATGGAACAATTCACCCGCAACCCCGCACCGCTCATCGTGCACGACCGCGACCGCGCCGGGCACCTCATTGCCAAGGTGGTCGAGGCTGTCGACTACCGCATTCCCTTTATCCCTGACGATACCCAGGCAGAGCAGGAAGAGGCAGCTGCCGAGGACATGCTCCGCGAGGCTGCCGCACTCGATCCGGCCAACTGGGATGCCCAGCGCATGCTGACGGCCCTCAACGCCGAATCCAACGAGGAATACGTACAGTACCTGGTATCCAAGTGCGATGAAGTCGAGCATGACCTGGCGCTCAAGATCGCCTCGGCTCAGGACCCCTACGAGCGCGAGGCCGCAGGCGACCTTACGCGCCGCCCCTATCTGCGCTGGCTTGCCGCCTTGGCATCGCGCGCCCTCATTAGCGGCCGCTATCGCATGTCGCTCGAAGCCGCAAACCGCAGCCTGGACTTTGCGCCCAACGACCCCGCTGGTGTCCGCCACACCGCGATGCTCGCCATGGCAAAGCTCGAATACCCCGCCGAGGAGCTCAAGCGCTTTCGCTCCGCTCACTCCGTGCCGTACCTCGCGAATACCCCGCTGCGCCGCCGCCCCAAAGATGCGGAGCGTGACTTGGACCCGTGGACGCTCATCGCGCTGATGAGCGCTGCCTGGCGCGAGCTGGACTACGAAGGCGCCGAGCACTACTTGCGCATCCTTGCGCGCTCGTGTCCGCACGCAGCCGAGGCGCTCTACTTCCAAACCGAGTTCCCCGATGGCGTCTATGCCCGCGTCAACGTGGGCGTGGGCTCGACCGACGAGCTTGTCCTTGCATTGTCCGAGGCGACGCCGGTACTGCAGGAGGGTCTGGGCGCCCCCGACAACGCCAGCTTTGCCGCCTGGGTCGCCACCAACGACATCGTGCGCTCCCAAATCGACGAGCGCATTCTGCGCGCGGCCGAGCAGGGACTTCCATTTAAGGGAGGGGACCTCTAATGGATCCGAGCGTCTACATCCCCGCCTACCTGGAGCGCACCTATCTGGCGTCGCACCCCGAGCTCACCGATGCAGCACGCGAGCTTGTCCATAACGACATTAGCGCGAATCCTCAAAAGTATGCGCAGTCCGAGCATGCCCAAGCGCTGCTGTCCTATGCCGGTGTTCATCGCCACCTGCTCGACGAGCTCCGTCGCATCGAGGACATGGGCAGCGACGAGGAGTTTGAGCAGACGCGCAACCGCCTGTTCGACGATATGCGTGATGAACTGCTCAAGATCGTCCGCGTCGATGCGCATGTCCTCGATGCCCAGCTGCTCGCCATCATCCTGGCCGACACGCCCGTTGACGCCTGCCTGGGCGACCTGATGAAGCTCGAGGCGACCACGGCCGATTACCTGCAGCAAAGCGTGCCCGGGTTCGACATGGAAGCCCCGCACTACTGGGCCAATAATGTTTTGGCCGACGGTGTCACTGCAGCAGACCTTACCGTGAGCGAGCCGGCTCTTATCGGGTGGCTTCATACACTCGAGGCCATCTCGCAGCTATGTATGGCGAGCGCTCGCTACCGTGCTGCCGCCAACTACGCCCGCCGCGTCCTTAAAGCAGAAGGCTATCCCACCCGAGCCGCAGGCACCGTGTTGCTCGCCCTCGCTCGTCTGGAAGACGAGGACGGCTTTTTTGCCCTAGCCCACCAACTCGAGGAAGAGATCGGGGCTGACGCGCTCGAGAACTCTCCTTGGTATCTGCTCGCCCGCACAATCCTATTGTTCAAAACGAACAAGATGCGCCCGGCGACACGCGCGCTGCGTGAGTTTGCCAACCGTTGCGAGGGCGGCGCGTTCTTCTTGCTGAACCCCATGTACCAGACGCCGTACCTTCCCTGCCGGCCCGAGCCGCGCGATCCCTGGGATCTTTCGCATCAGGCCGTTTGGGAAGCGGACGGTATTATCTGTCTCACTCCCGACTTTGCTCCCTGGGCCAATGCCTGCGAAGACGTGTCGCAGCTTGCCCAGGAGTTTGCGCGCCGCTACGGTTTTTAGTGACGCACTCGACCCGACCATGTCGTTTACGTTAGGAACGGTTTCATGAACCTCCGCTCATCTCTTGCCTGTACCTCGAGCGATATCGCCCGCTGGGGGCTGCGCTCCGTCCTCAAACGCCAGGGCGGCGTACTCCCCGGCCGCATCGCCATGAAGATCGACCCCGAGCTGCTAAGCGACCTCGCCGGCCTTGTCGACCGCAGCGTGGTGATCACCGGCACCAACGGTAAGACCACCACCTCCAACCTCATCGCCGACGCCGTTGCCGCCAGCAGCGCCACCGTGGTATGCAACCGCGCCGGCAACAACATGGAGCCGGGCGTGGTGGGTGCACTGCTCGAGGCGCGCAGCGGCCTCAAGCGAGCCGGCGGCGGCAAGCGCGTGGGCGTTTTTGAATGCGATGAGCTCTACACCGTGCGCGTCCTGCCCAAGCTCAAGCCGACGTACTTTGTGCTACTCAACCTGTTCCGCGACCAGCTAGACCGCTACGGCGAGATCGATCACACCCAGGAGGTCATCGCCCATGCGTTGGAGCTCTCGCCGACAACAACGCTTATCTACAACGCCGACGACCCGCTGTGCGCCTCGATTGCCGCGCGCGTTCCCAACGCGAGTATTGCCTTTGGCATCGACGGCGCCACCAACACCGAGTCCGACCGTATTAGCGACTCACGTTTTTGCTCACAGTGCAACGCGCCGCTGGAGTATGACTACGTGCAATACGGCCAGCTCGGCGCCTACCATTGCCCCTCGTGCGGCTGGGCCCGCCCCGCACTGGTCCGCCGTGTGACGGGCGTGGAGCTCGGCTGCGACGGCTACGGCTTTGACCTGGTCTTTGGATCTGCGTCCGACGCAGCTGCCGTACACATCGCCACGCGCTACAACGGCCTGTACATGGTCTACAACGTTGCCGCTGCATTCTTTGCCGCACATGAGTTAGGCGTGGATACGGCGCACCTGCAGCCCACGCTCGATGCCTACGTCCCCGCCGGCGGACGCATGGGCCGCTGGGATATCGCCGGCCGCACCGTCGAGGCCAACCTGGCTAAGAATCCCGTAGGCTTCGATCGACAAATCCCTGTCTCTTATACACATCTCCGAGCCCACGAGACATG
>USPH01000046.1 GCA_900556515.1 uncultured Collinsella sp. | reverse complement strand
CGTCGGCAGCGTCAGATGTGTATAAGAGACAGATATTGAGCGTGCCGCTCATAATGAGCGCAATGACCAGCAGGGCGCCGCAGGCACAGCCGGCGAGTGCTGTAATAAAGATCGGCAGCTTTTTGGTCTTGGTCTTGACCACCGTGTGCTTGTTCACGACCTGCTGGCCACCCAGCGGCTGGCCGGTCTGCGTGTCGTAGGCCTGCACGTAGGGAATGTTGCTGTCGGCAGGCGTCGACTCCACCTGCACGCGCGGCTGCTGCTGGGTCTCGCCGGCGTTGCCCGCATCCTGGGGACGCTGGGAATCGTACTCGCTCATAGCTGCGATCCTTTCGTCAAATAACCAAAGGCCCGCCAAACATGTGGCGGGCCATCATTGTTCACGTTGAGTTGTACCCCAATATGCGGGCGCAAGTGTATGAGAACGCAATCTTTTAGGAAGGCTTAAGTTCTGTTGCAGATTCGAGAGGAACCCGCACCTGCGTCAAAGCCACTACAAAGGTGCCTGTCCCCTTTGTAGTGGAAATCTAGTCCTTAAACAGATAGCCCACGCCGCGGACGGTGGTGATGTGTGCCGCGATCTGCGGGCCCACCTTGGAGCGGATGCGTCGAATGTGCACGTCGACGGTGCGCGTGCCGCCGCAGTACTCAAAGCCCCACACGCGGTGCAGCAGCACCTCGCGGCTGTAGGCGCGGTTGGGGTGCGTCGCCAAAAAGCTCAGCAGCGAGTACTCCATCAGCGTCAGGTCGATGGGCTCGTCATCGAGCGTCACCTGGTAGGTAGCCAGGTTGATCTCGAGGTTATCGATATTGAGCACATCGTCGGCGGTGACGGTCTCCTCCTCGCCCATCAGGCGCTGCGCGCGAGCCTTGAGCTCGTTTGGCGTCGCCGTGGGGCACACAAAGTCGGCATGCGCGTGGTTCGGCAGGCGCAAGGTGCCGAGCGCCTCGTCGTCGACGATCACCAACATAGGGACGCCGCCACGATCGTCAAGCCACTTGGCAATCTGATCGATGCGGTCGCTGCGGATGCCGTCGGAGTCGAGGATCAGCAGGTCAAAGTCGTGCGCCGCAGTCGGCGAATCGGGGGTTGCTAGGCTCACCTCGACACCCAGGGTGGTCGTCAAGCTGCGGGCAAACTCGTGGAAGCGCGTCGTGCGCGCCATGAACAGGGCACTCTTTTCGGACATATCGGCCTCCAAAGAAATGAGCTCAATCGTACTGGAACAAGCCAGCGCGATTAGGAGTTCGCCAGGTAGTGCTTGATCTCCCACTCGGTGATCGTAGACTCAAACTTATGCCACTCGTCGCGCTTCTTTTTGAGGAAGAAGCTGTGGATGTGCTCGCCGAGGGCATCCTTCATAAACTGCGAGTCCTCAAACACGTCGAGCGCCTCTTTGAGCGAGCGCGGCAGCGACGCGTAGCCGGCCTCGACCATCTGGCGGTCGGTGAGCTTGAGCGTCTCGGCCGTGGCCTCGGGCGGGAGCTCCAGCTTGCGCTCGATGCCGTCCAGACCAGCCGCCAGCGTGACGGCGTTGACCAGGTACGGATTGGCCATGGGGTCGGGGCTGCGAAGCTCGATGCGCGTGGACAGCTGCTTGCCGGGCTTGTAGACCGGGATGCGGACCATGCTCGCGCGGTTGCGCAGGCCCCACGTGGCGTACTGTGGCACGGAGTCGCCGCCCGTGGTGATGCGCTTGTACGAGTTGACCGTGGGGTTGGTGATAGCGCTGATCTCGCGGGCATGCGCCAGGATGCCGGCCATATAGTGCTTGGCGACGTCGGAGAGATGGTACTTCTCGTCGTCCTCGCCCCAAAAGACGTTGTTGCCGTCATGGTCGAACAGCGACTGGCACAGGAACATAGCACTGCCGTCCTCGCCCGCCAACGGCTTGGGCATAAAGGAGGCGTGGCAACCGCTCTCGTAGGCCTGCTGCTTAATGATGAGCTTGGCCGTGGTGATGGCGTCGGACATGCTTAGGGCCTCGGCGTGGCGCAGGCTCATGCCGTGCTGCGAGCGACCGGCGGCGTGGAAGGTGTACTCCACGGGCACGGACATCTTCTCGAGCGTGAGGACCGTGTTGCGGCGCAGGTCGCGAGCGGCATCGCTCACCGAAAGATCGAAGTAGCCCACGTTGTCGAGCGGCTCGGGGGTGTGCTCGTCGGGGAAGTAATAGTACTCCAGCTCGGCGCCCACATTGAGCAGGTAGCCAGCCTTCTCGGCCTTGTGGAACATACGGCGCAGAGCATCGCGCGGGTCGCCGGCGAAGGGCTTGCGATCGGGAGTGCACACGTCGCAGAACACGCGGGCGACGCCGTTGTGGCTCGGGCGCCACGGCAGAATCTGGAAGGTCGAGGCATCGGGGAACGCGAGCATGTCGGCTTCCTCGGGCGTGGCAAAGCCCTCGATGGCTGAGCCGTCAAAGCCAATGCCCTCCTCAAAAGCGACCTCGAGGTCCTCGGGGCTGATGGCAAAGTTCTTGAGGCGACCGAGAATGTCGACAAACCACAGACGCACAAAGCGGATGTCACGCTGCTCTACAGAGCGGAGTACGTAATCGATGTTCTGCTGGTTCATGTCGCTCCCCTTTCTTTCAGGCGGGTTTCGACTGTTCTATATCGCAGATACTATCGCAGAAAAATGTTTCCGCAGGGTTAAAGCGTATCAAGCGCTCAAAAAACGTGGGCGAACAGGCAGTTACGAACGAGCGGCTAGCGCGAGGTCGAAGCGCGGTGTTCGATGTGGCCGGGGATCTCGATGCGCTTGGGAGCGAGCTTTGCGGCATCGCCCACCGTAGTGGTAACGACGTCGATGCGCTCGGACAGGCGCTCGACCACGCGTTCGGCAATCGCCAGGGTGTCCTGCGCGGCCGTGGTCACGCCGCCAAAGAGCACGTGGTTCCAGGGATAGTCGTCGAACGTCGCGATCTTAAGTCCCGCCGGCAGCGAGGGGCCAAGCTGGGCCAGCGCCTCGGTCAGGCGCAAGAAGACCAAGCCGTTGACGGCGATAAGGCCGAGCTTTTTACCTGCGTAATCGCGAATAGCCTCGTCCAGACGGCTGATGCCCTCAGCGCCGCCGTCGGCCAGCGTGACGACCTCGCCGGCAAGACCGCGACGAGCGAGCTCGTCGGTAAAGGCCTCGGCACGCTCGCGACGGACGGGGCTGTCGTCGCTTGCCTCGGTGAGCAGGCACAGGCGCTCACTGCCCGCAGCAGCCAAGGCGTCGACCAGGCCGGCGACCAGCTCACGGTTGTTAGACGTCACCAAGTCGATGCCACCGTCCTCGATGTCGCGGTCGAGGAGGACAACCGGCAGGCGTCCCGCAGCCGCGGCGATCGCCCCGTCGTTGCCGCCGCAGGTGTTGACGACCAGGCCGTCCACGCCCGCATCGATGAGCCTGGTAAGCGATTCGGACTCCTTGGCGGGGTCGTTGCCGCTAATGGCCGTCATGAGCGAGCAGCCGCGCGCGGCGGCGCTGGCGGAAAGGCCCTCGAGCATGGCGCTCGAGAACGGGTTGGCGATGTCGGCCAGGATCACGCCGATGAGGTTGGTGCGCGAGCTGCGCAGGTTGCGCGCGGCGGCACGGGGACGATAGCCCGTGCGCTCGATAACCTCGGCGATGCGGGCGCGAGTCTCCTCGGTCATCTGTCCAGGGCGGTTATTGAGATAGCGCGAAACGGTGGCCGGGCTCACGCCCGCCTCGGCAGCAATGTCCTTGATTCTCATATGCGCCATAGCGCCCCTCGTTTCCCATTTATCGGCAATCTTAGCCATTTAAGCATTTTTTAAAAATCTCGGTTGCAAAACGTTGTAGGTGAGTATACTACAAGCTGAAACGAAACCGATTTCGTAAACCGATTTCGGAAAGCGTTGGCACGGAGGTGCAAAGATGCACCCTACCGTCTTGGCACCTCCGTGCCAACGCCATATCAAAGGTGTACGCACAGACAAGAAGGAGCTACGCGACTATGGGTAAAACGGTTCTTACCTTCGGCGAGATCATGATGAGGCTCTCGCCCAAAGATCACCTGCGTATTGAGCAGGCCACCGAGTTCGACGTCCGCTACGGCGGCGCCGAGGCCAACACCGCGCTTTCCCTGGCCTATCAGGGCGACAAGGCCGCTTACGTTTCCGTCGTTCCGGCAAACCGCCTGGGCGAGTGCGCTCTGCGCTCGCTGAAGGTCTACGACGTCGACACCACGCGCGTCGTGCGTCAGGGCGACCGTCTTGGCTCCTATGTATTTGAGGTAGGCGCCTCGCAGCGCGGCAACGGCTGCGTCTACGACCGCAAGTACTCCGCAATCAACATGGCCAAGCGCGACGTCTTTGACTGGGACGAGATCCTCAAGGGCATCGACGTCTTCTACTTCTCTGGCGTGACGCCCGCTGTCTCCGACGAGATGGCCGCCGCCTGCAAGGATGCTCTCACCGCTTGCCGCGCCAAGGGCATCACCACCGTGTGCGACGTTAACTACCGCGGCAAGATGTGGTCGCCCGAGAAGTCGCAGGCAACCATGAAGGAGCTCCTGCCGCTCGTCGACATCTGCATCGCCAACGACGAGGACGCACCCGCCGGCCTCGGCATGACCTGCGTCTCCGGCTCCCTTGCCCACGGCATCGAGGAGCGCGACACCTACGTCGAGATGGCCCGTCAGATCTGCGCCGAGTACGGCTGCAAGAAGGTCGCCTCGGTCGTCCGCAACATCTCCTGCGTCGAGCGCTCCATCTGGATGGGCATGCTCCATGACGCCGAGAGCGGCGAGCACTGGTTCTCCCCTGCTCACGACGTGCACGTGCTCGAGGGCGTTGCCGCCGGCGACGCTTTCAACGCCGGCCTCGTCCACGCCCTCATCAACGACTTCGACCCGCAGGATGCCGTCAACTACGCCATCGCGGCCTCGATCCTCAAGCTCACCATCAAGGGCGATTCCAACCTGGTGACCGCCGACGAGATCGCTGCCGTGGCCAACGCCGCCGACGGCGGTACCCGCGTCGCCCGTTAATTCGTTCCCCATTCCGCGGGCTGCAGTTTCCCATACCCATACCCCTGCAGCCCGCTCCCCGATTCCTCCGGCCAGGTAGAACCACTTAGTCCCATTCCGGCTCTGCCTGGCATTCCTTCACGACTGGCCTCGTAGCCGGTTCCGAAATTGCTTGTGACCCAAGCAGTGCCTCCGATAACCAATCCGGAACCGGCTCATGGCCAATCTTCTTAGCAATAACGCGCACTCGCGCGCCGTACATCGAAAGGAACATCATGTTCGATCAGTTCTACACCACGCTTGAGTCCCTGGGCATCGTGCCGGTCGTCGTGCTCGACAAGGTCGAGGATGCCGCTCCGCTCGCTCACGCCCTTATGGCCGCCGGCATGAAGTCCGCCGAGGTCACCTTCCGCACCGCTTGCGCCGCCGAGTGCATCGCCGCCATGGCCGAGGCCGAGCCCGAGATGTGCGTTGGTGCCGGCACCGTCCTGACCGTCGAGCAGGTCGAGCAGGCCCGTGCCGCCGGCGCCAAGTTCATCGTCTCCCCGGGCTACAACGAAGACGTCGTCAAGCACTGCATCGACATCGACCTGCCCGTGCTGCCCGGCACCGTGACCCCCTCCGAGGTCACCGCTGCCGTCAACCTGGGTCTCAAGGTCACCAAGTTCTTCCCGGCAGCCCAGTACGGCGGCCTCAACACCATCAAGGCCCTCGCCGCTCCGTTTGTCGGCCACCGCTTTAAGCCCACCGGCGGCGTGAGCACCGCAAACGTCGAGGAGTACCTGAGCTCCTCCGCCATCATCGCCTGCGGTGGCACCTGGATGGTCAAGCCGGCCCTGTTCGTCGACGGCGACTTCTCCAAGGTCGAGCAGATCGCTCGCGAGGCCATGGACGTCGTCAAGAAGGTCCGCGCCTAATCCAGCTCTCTATCGTGAAGGGCGCGATCTAGACCGCGCCCTCTTTTTTGAAGCGGCTCGGAAGCGTGCCGTTTCCGTCACGGACAAGAACCGAAACCGTCTTGTATGCTGATAGAACGTGACGGAAGCGACACGCCCCCGAGCCGCTTTTTCTTCGGCTGAACCTTTGCCCCAACATAGTCCAGAGCGCAAAAACAAATGCGGTGCCGTCTGGAGGAATCGACCCCTTGCTTCCGGTCTGTTCCTCCAAACGGCACCGCATTTTTATGCCTCGGTCACGCCCCAACGCAGCTGCGGTGAAATAGGGACTGTTTAGGCGTTTTACCAGCCTAAACAGTCCCTATTTCACCGCAACTTATGGGGGGGGATAGATTAGATTGACGAATCTTTGGGCAGCTCGAAGTAATCGGGGTGTAGGGCGATAACCGGACCCTGTTCCTCGGGCATTAGGTGCAGGTGTGTCTCCGCCAGATAACTCGCCGTATCGGTGTCGCCATCCTTAATGGCCTCGAGAATCCGGCGATGCTGCCGACGAATGGGCTCCCAATCCAAATCCTGCGACACGGCACGCAGCCAGTTATACCGCTCAAAATGCGTGTTGACGCTCTTCATCCAATCCCACAGCATGTGGCGACCGGCAATCTCAAAACACGTCTCGTGAAACAGGTTGTCCAGGTCAAAGAAACGACGCATCTCGCTGTGGTCGAGCGACTCGGACTCGGTGAGAATCTGCTCAAGCTGGCGCTTTTGCTCGGGCGTGGCGGCCGAGCAGCATTTGATCAGCACGCTTCTCTCGAGTTTCTCGCGCAAAAAGCAGGCGTTCTCGGCACGTTCCATGCTAATTTTTGAGACATAGGTGCCGCTCTTGGGGCGCGTTTCCACCAGCTCTTGCTCGCGCAGGCGCACAAAGGACTCGCGGATGGGCGTACGCCCGATCCCCGTCTCCTTTTCCAAGCCAATCGCCGAAAGGCGCGTGCCGGGCTTGAGCTCGGCATAGATGATCTTGGAGCGCAATGCGTTGTATGCCTGGTCTTGCAGGCTCTGATAATGCTGGTGCTGTTCCATAAAGCCCTCGGATAAGTCCTCGGTTAGTCAAATACCAACACGTAATACTATCGCAACGCCGCCCCCCATAAGTTGCGGTGGAATAGTTCCTGTTCACGGCCTTCAGCAGCAAAACCAGGAACTATTCCACCGCAACTTATGAGGGGGCGAAGGGGTTTTACAGGTTGTCGATGATTGCCTGGGCAATTTCGTCGTACTGGGCCGGCTCGAGCGTGACGCGACCGGGGTTCATAGCAAACACATCGCCAAACTCAAACGGGTCGTCCTTGTACTTGGGGACGATATGCACGTGCAAATGATGCATGGTGTCGCCGTAAGCACCAAAGTTAATCTTGTCGGGGTTGAACGCCTTGTGCAGCGCCGCCGCGACGTGGCGGACATCGGCCATAAAGGCGGCGGCGTCCTCCTCGGACATACAGGAGATGTCGTCGACGTGCTGCTTGGAGGCCACGATTACGCGACCCTTGTGGCTCTGCTCCTTAAACAGGATAAGCTTGCTGGCGGGCAGGTCGAGCATGGGGATGCCAAAGGCATCGACGAGCGTGTTGTCGGTCCCGCACATGCAGTACGAGCAATCGGTGTGCTGTTCCATGGTGATCCTTTCGATCTGGGTGAAGGCGTCCGCCGCAATGCGACCGGCGGGCGCGACCAAGCTGCCCGGCAATCTACGACAAACGCACAATGCGCTCTCTAACCGTTGCGAAATCGGTTTCGAGCATGTCTTTGCCATGATACCGCCAACGAGTTGTTGCGATTAGGTGAACGTTCACCTTTTTATTATTTTTTCTCTTTGCAAATAGAATCCCGTGCGTATACTAAGGCTCAAACGAAACCGATTTCGTTAAGCGTGGGCAATAGGATGCTAAGACGCACCCTACCATCTTGGCATCTTATTGCCCACACGTTGTCATTTGCTTTCCTCCCGTCTCGTTGGCCCTTCAGTCCCATTCCGGCACAGCGAGACATTTCCTAGACGACTGACCATGGGGCCGGCTTTTCTGCTTTTACAGCAGTGCCTCCGATAACCCTCTTTTGCCGGCCCAGGTCAGCCTTTTCTTCACAACCGAAAGGACGGGTAGCAGCATGCGACCGCTCATCATTATGAATGGCGAGAAGATCGATTGGTGCCATACCGTCATCAGGATGCTGATGTATTTAGCAGGCGTCGCGACGCTCGCCCTCGGCATGAGTATCCAGACCGCATCGGGCCTGGGCGTCGCCGCGCTTACCTGTTTTGCCACGACGCTGTCCATGCTCACCGGCAAGACGCTCGGCTTTTGGATTACCGCGACCTATGTCTGTCTCTTATACACATCTGACGCTGCCG
>USPH01000045.1 GCA_900556515.1 uncultured Collinsella sp. | reverse complement strand
CATACGAGAGCTGCGCATGTCTCGTGGGCTCGGAGATGTGTATAAGAGACAGATATTATAGGAAGGTATAATATAGCTAGCTATAACGTAAAGGAAGGATGGTCTATGTTTGTCGGAAGAACAGCGGAAATGTCCGAGCTCAATCGACTGTATGGCACGGACTCCTTTGAGATGCCTGTGATTTACGGCCGCCGTCGTGTGGGTAAAACGCGCCTTATCACAGAGTTCATCCAAGGCAAGAAGGCTATTTACTTTCAAGCTCGTCGTACCAATGCGGAGGCAAACCTGCACGGCTTTAGCCAGGCGATACTTGCAGGCTCGGTTGGTGCTGCAGGCGTGTCGTTTCGTAGTTTTGACGAAGCGTTCGATGCATTGGCCACCATGGCTCGCACGGAACGTTTGGTTGTCGTGATTGACGAGTATCCCTATCTCGCCCAATCGAATTCCGAAATCAGCTCGTTGCTGCAAGACAAGATCGACCACTTATACAAAGAGACCAGGCTAATGCTGATCCTATGCGGCTCGTCTCTTTCGTTTATGGAGGAACAGGTGTTGGGCTACGAGAGCCCACTATACGGTAGGCGTACGGCCCAGTTTAAGATTATGCCGCTCGATTTTACGACGACCCTCGGGTTGTGGCAGAGCATGGGTCGCGAAGACGCTGCAGTTTGCTATGGCATGACGGGCGGCATTCCTGCATATATCGAGAAAGTCGATCCTGCCGTATCGCTCGAGGACAACATCAAACGTCTTTTTCTTACTCCTACGGGCTATCTCTTTGAGGAGCCGAGTAACCTGCTGTTGCAAGAGTGCCGCAATCCCGAGCAATATGATGCGATTGTGCAAGCAATTGCTCAGGGGCGCTCGAGGATCTCGGAGATTGCGAGCTCTACGGGAATCCCTGCGAGCAACGTAAAGAGCTATGTGGATAAGCTGGCGTCGCTTGGGATTGTCGAGCGCGAGCTGCCCCTAAACGAGACGAGCAATAAGCGAGCCGTGTATCTGCTGAGCGACCAGATGTTTAGGTTCTGGTACAAGTTTGTTCCGCAGAACATCGGGCTGATTCAAAACGACATGGCCGAGATGGCGTATAAGCGCATTGAGCCGCACGTATCGGATTACATGGGTACGGTCTTTGAGCTTATATGCAGACAATACGTGTACGAACTCGCGCGCGCGGGCCGGCTCGACGTGGTTCCGGCGAGCGTCGGGCGCTGGTGGGGGACGGATAATCGCACGCATACGCAGGAAGAAATCGACTTAATTGTTGACGATGGCGAGGGCACTGCTCTGTTTGCGGAGTGCAAATGGCGCAATGAACCGGTGGGCGAAGACGTGCTGCAAAAGCTCGTGCACCGAAGCGAGCTCTTTAGACGGCAACGAAAAAGCTATGCACTATTCTCAAAAAGCGGCTTTACGCAGGGATGTCGGGATGCCGCGGAGAGCAGGGGAGACGTCAAGCTGATCTCGTTTGCCGAGATGTGCGAGCGGAGATAACCAAGCGCGCTCTGATGTGATGCTCGGAATGGGACGCGCTTTCCCTTTGGCGGAAAGCGCGTCCCAGATTTCGGCCTCAGAGTGGGACGCATTTTCCGGTAGAGGCCTGGAGCGGAAAGCACGTCCCAGAATCCGGGCAATTCGCTGGTCCGGTGGTTGAGTAAGCGCCGCGCCAAGGATGCCGAGCGTAAAACCTACAATGAAAACGGCGTAAAAACTGCATTGAGAATGGCGTAATTTCGCAGGATGACGTCGCCCGCTGGTGCCGCAGGAGCGGTGACCCGCAAACCTTGGGTTTTCGGACGAGCTTGCGCGAGAGAGCAGGCCAGTATGTGCGCTCGAAGGCCCGCGTTCGCGTGCGCCCCAAGCGCTACTTCTGTGACCCGTCACTTGCGGCGGCGTTGCTGGGGGCTACCCCTGAGCGGCTGCTTGGCGATATGCAAACGCTGGGGATGCTCTTTGAGAATCTCATCCTGCGCGACGTGCGCGTGTTCCTTTCCACCTACGGCGGTGTCGACAACAGTGTTCATTATTTCCGAGATGAGAAGGGCCTTGAGGTCGATCTGATCGTTGAGCACGACGGGCGTTGGGGAGGCGGCGGCGTCGACAGTTCGATAACGCCACCGCTCTGTTTCTAAATCATTGCAATCCCGCGCACGGCACTCAGCAGCTCGTACTCCCTTTGACTCCACTGGCGCAGCTCGGCAGCCTCGACGGCGTCGTGGCACAGATCCAAAAACACCTCGGCGCCCTCGCAGAAGCACTCGCGGGCAAAGGCGCCGGATCCGTCCGCAACGCACACGCTGTCGGCGAAGAGCATCCATCTGGACGGCTCACGAGGGTCATCTCCGAGCAGCTTGATCTGCAGCACGTGCGGGTCGCCGGCGGCGCAGAGCTCTTCCTCGAGCACCTGCACGGTAAAGCGCATCTGGTGGGAGAGGCTGTTCTTGACCATGGCCGAGGCATAGCCGCTCGGCTCGTCCAGAAGATGCATTCGTTTTGGCTTGGCTGCCAGGTTGTGGAAGCTGCGCTCGCTGCGCACAGAGAAATTGTCCATACGGACTTCTTTCATCGATGTTGGCAGGGCCACCGTGCCTCTTGGCCGGTTGGCGTCGGGATCGTGGAGCCAACTCTCTACCCCGACTCTGGATAAAACGTGCCCGCTCCTTGCGGGCAAGAGGAAGTCTATCAACGTGTACGGACGGAAATCAAGCGCCGTCTGCGAAATGACGCGCGGATGGCGTTGG
Organism: uncultured Collinsella sp.; assembly: GCA_900556515.1. Classification (GTDB taxonomy): domain Bacteria; phylum Actinomycetota; class Coriobacteriia; order Coriobacteriales; family Coriobacteriaceae; genus Collinsella. Next base: position 5,568 of record USPH01000045.1, on the reverse strand, counting down.
TTTCCCAAGTGATTATTCGGCTTTCATCCGGAAAAGTGTCGAAATCAGCCGTGTAAAAGTACGGAAAAGTGTCGAAATAGGCACCTTAAAACTTCGGAAAAGTGTAGCTGGATGCCAAAACAGCACTTAGAAGCCGGTGCTGGATGCGGGATCCTGTGGTCGCCTTCAGCCCTCGCTACTCGTCGTCCTCGTCGTTGGGGTCGCCCTTGAGGGTGTTGATGTCCAGGTACTGGTTATCGTCCTCTTTTTGCTGGGTTTCCGACTCCGCTTGGGTGGGGCCGCGGAACAGCTGGAATCCCTCAAACGCAATGACACCGAGCAGGGCAATGACAATGGCGATAAAGGCAACCTTGACTGCCTGCGGAAATTCCGAGAAACGCAGCGCCTTTTCCTTGGCGTAATAATCGGCGAAGCGCTCTTCGCCCGTGCTTTTGGTATACGCCGGCGCGGACGCGGCCTCCGGGTCATATTCCGGTGCAGGCGTGGCAGCGTACGGATCGTTGAGATAATCGCTCGATGCGGTGCCATAACCCTCGGTCTCGATGCGACCATTGCCAGCATAGTCATCGGAATAATCGGAATATGCCGCACCGCCCTCATAGTCCACGGCGCTCGTGTTGGTGGCAAAAAGCGGGTTAACTGGAACGTCGAGCGCCGGCATGCCGGTAGAGGTCTCATCCAGATCGGCTGTGGCCCAGGAATCGTAGGCAACCTGATGGGCAACGGGCTCGTCGAGCCTTGCGATCGGAGGCTTGCGTGCCGCAGGAACAGGCAACTGCTGGGCGCTGTACATAACGGTGCTGTCGGCCGATTTGCCCTGCGTCGCTGCAGCGAGAAATGCCGCGGTCTCGGACGGGTCGCTTGCGGGGCGGGGAGCGGTCGTGGGCGCCGAAGTGGGTGCGGGCGTAGGCGCGGGCGTCGAAACAGCCAACTGCGCAGGAGTCGGCGCAGATGCGGTCTTAGGCGCAAGTGCGGGATTGGGGTTTGACGGGCGAGTCCCGCCGCCCATGAGTTCGTCGGCGGTCCACGGGCGATCATTCATCACGTCGTCAAGGCTCAGCGAAAACAGGTCGTCTTCACTCTCATCGAACATGCGGTGCACATGTCCACCAATTGCCGGAATCAATCCGCGACCGGTGCATGATGCCTTGCTCAACGCCATTCTGTTCCATCCTTTCGAAATATTAATGACATCGATTATATGGAACTTCCCAAGCGGCTCGGTCTTGGATTCGTGCTTTCCAGAACTCGCGCCCAAAAGGGGAGGGTCAATCCGGGCGAGTGCCTACTTGTCGCCGGCCGCCGCCTTGGCCTCATTGAGGTAGCTATAGAAGCTGTATTTGGAGATGCCAAAGAACTCGCAGGCGCGCTCGCTCGACTTGGAAATGAGGAAGGCGCCGCGACGGTCGAGGTAGCCAATGGCACGAATGCGCTCGTCTTTGGTCATGAGTGCCGCGGGCTTGCCCACAAACTGCTCGCACTCGTGCAGCAGGTCCTCGAGCAGGTCGCCGATGTTCTTGGTAATGGGCTCGGGCTCGGTATAGCCCGTGCCGCCGGTGCCGGTAAAGGCGTCGAGCGAACGCTCAAAAGCCTTCATAAGCGTAATGTCAAAGTTGATGCCCAAAATGCCGACGGGTTTGCCCTCATCGTTGCGGATAAAGATCGTCGAGGACTTGAGCAGCTTACCGTCGGTGGTTTTAGTGAGGTACGGCTCGCGGTCGTGTACATCGGTGGCGCCCTCGTGCATGGACTCAAACACGATATGGCTGGGGCCGTCACCCAGTTTGCGCCCGCTGACGTGGCCGTTTTCGATCACTACGATGGAGTGGTCTACGTCCTCGGTCTCCAGATCGTGGACGACGACTTCGCAGTTGGGGCCAAATTGGAGCGCCAGGCCGTGTGCGAGGCGCTTGTAAAACTCAATCTGTGCGGGGGTCATGGGTACCTTCCTAAAAATTAGTTTGGGCTCACTGTGCCATAAACCACACCTGTTCGCAAATAACGAAAGCGTCGCTGCGTTATGTGACCGTTCGGCGGCGAAAAAGTACCGATTGCGGCAACAAACAATTCGTTAGGTATACCAATCAAAAAGTGTGATAGAACATTACTAACAAACTTTTTGTTTGGCATCCACATAAAAGTTCAGTCGTGTGAATGGGATCGGGCTGAAACGCGTATGCGGGGGCCGGCAAGAGAGGACTTAAGGAGTTCACCGTATGGCCGATAAGATCCAGTGGGCGGGCAACACGATGCCCAAGAGCGATGACAAGCACTTGGGAATCATGAGTCTCGACCACGTGAAGAAGGCCCGCGCCTTCCACCAGTCGTTCCCCCAGTACACTGTCACTCCGCTTGCCCGCCTGGACGGCCAGGCTGCGCGCCTGGGTCTGTCCAACCTGTGCGTTAAGGACGAGAGCTATCGCTTTGGCCTCAACGCCTTTAAGGTTCTGGGCGGTTCGTTTGCCATGGCCAACTACATTGCCGACGAGACCGGCAAGGACGTTGCCGACTGCACCTTCGATTACCTGACCTCCGATCAGCTGGCCGAGGACTTTGGCCAGGCTACCTTCTTTACCGCCACCGACGGCAACCATGGCCGCGGCGTGGCATGGGCTGCCAACAAGCTGGGCCAGAAGGCTGTCGTGCACATGCCCAAGGGTTCCACCAAGCCCCGCTTCGATAACATCGCCGCCGAGGGCGCCACGGTGACCATCGAAGAGGTCAACTACGACGAGTGCGTGCGCATGGCCGCCGCCGAGGCCGACGCCTGCGAGCGCGGCGTCATCGTTCAGGACACCGCCTGGGAGGGCTACGAGAAGATCCCGTCTTGGATCATGGAGGGCTACGGCACCATGGCTTCCGAGGCTGCCGAGCAGCTGCGCGAGATGGCCATCAACCGCCCGACCCACGTGTTTGTCCAGGCTGGCGTGGGTTCGCTCGCCGGTGCCGTGGTGGGCTACTTCACCAACCTGTATCCCGATAACCCGCCCACCTTTGTCGTGGTCGAGTGCGCGCCTGCCGCCTGTCTGTACAAGGGCGCTGCCGCCGGCGACGGCGACCCGCGCATCGTGGACGGCGACATGCCTTCCATCATGGCCGGTCTGTGCTGCGGCGAGCCCAACATTCTGGGCTGGGATATCCTGCGCAACCACGCCACCGCCTTCGTGTCCTGTCCCGACTGGGTCACCGCTCGCGGCATGCGCACCCTGGGCGCTCCCGAGAAGGGCGACCCGCGCGTCATTTCCGGCGAGTCCGGCGCTGTGACCACCGGCCTGGTCGAGACCCTCATGCTCGATCCCGAGTACGCCGAGCTCAAGGAGCTCATCGGCCTGGACAAGACGAGCTCCGTGCTCTGCTTCTCCACCGAGGGCGACACCGATCCCGACCAGTATCGCCGCATTGTTTGGGAAGGCGAATATCCCACTTGCTAATCGTTGGGGCGGAGTAAATAGGTATCGCTCCGCCACCTCACAGGTAGATTCCTTCGTTTGAAAGGTTATGAACAATGGCTAAAGAACTCGATTTCGACGCTATCAAGGCTGCTGCTGAGTCCCATCGTGCTGATATGACTCGCTTCCTGCGCGCTATGATCTCCCATCCCTCTGAGTCTTGCGAGGAGGGTGAGGTTGTCGCCTGCATCAAGGCTGAGATGGAGAACCTCGGCTATGACGAGGTCAAGGTCGACGGCCTGGGCAACGTTATGGGCTTTATGGGCGAGGGCGACAAGATCATCGCCATCGACTCCCACATCGACACCGTCGGCATCGGCAACATCGAGAACTGGGACGCCGATCCCTATGAGGGCTACGAGACCGACGAGATCATCTACGGCCGCGGCGGCTCCGACCAGGAGGGTGGCATGGCTTCTGCTACCTACGCTGCCAAGATGATGAAGGACATGGGCCTCATCCCCGAAGGCTACAAGATCATGGTCGTCGGCACCGTCCAGGAAGAGGACTGCGACGGCATGTGCTGGCAGTACATCTACAACAAGGACGGCATTAAGCCCGAGTTCGTCATTTCCACCGAGCCCACCGACGGTGGCATCTATCGCGGTCACCGCGGCCGCATGGAGATCCGCGTCGACGTTCACGGCACCTCCTGCCACGGCTCCGCTCCCGACCGCGGCGACAACGCCATCTACAAGATGGCCGACATCATCGCCGACGTCCGCGCCCTCAACAACAACGGCTGCGACGAGTCGACCGACATCAAGGGCCTCGTCAAGATGCTCGACCCCAAGTACAACCCCGAGCACTTCGAGGACGCCCGCTTCCTGGGCCGCGGCACCTGCACCGTCAGCCAGATCTTCTACACCAGCCCCAGCCGTTGCGCCGTCGCTGACTCCTGCGCCATCTCCATCGACCGTCGCATGACCGCCGGTGAGACCTGGGAGTCCTGCCTGGACGAGATCCGTAACCTGCCGGCCGCCAAGAAGTACGGCGACGACGTGAAGGTCTCCATGTACATGTACGACCGTCCGTCCTGGACCGGCGAGGTCTACGAGACCGAGGCTTACTTCCCCACGTGGATCAACAAGGAGACCGCTCCGCACGTCAAGGCCCTCGTCGACGCCCACAAGGCCATGTTTGGTGACGAGCGCATCGGCTGCGAGCCCAGCATGGACAAGCGCACCGGTCGCCCGCTGTGCGACAAGTGGACCTTCTCCACGAACTGCGTTTCCATCCAGGGCCGCTATGGCATCCCCTGCGTCGGCTTTGGCCCGGGTGCCGAGTCTCAGGCCCACGCTCCCAACGAGGTCACCTACAAGGACGACCTGGTCACCGCTGCCGCCATGTATGTGGCTGCCCTGAACCTCTACGATCCGAGCCAGGCCGATGGCGATGCCACCGTGTTCCGCGCCGGTCTGACCAACAACAAGATCGACTAGTCCCATTCCTCGATCTTGTTGAGCCGGGGACAGTTTATGCCCCCGGCGCCTCCTGTTGACTTGGGGCCCGCGGTCGTTATCTCCCATGCTTCCTCAACGGTAGCGGGTCCTCGTCATAGCGCTCTGCATGTTCTAGCCACACGCGCATGCCGGAGCACATCTACTCATTGCGATCGTTTCACCTTTAGAAAGGACATTTACATGGACGCCAAGTTTACCGAGCTCGTCGAGCAGCTGAACGGCCTCGATTTTAAGGGTATGTACGGCAGTGACTTCCTGCACACCTGGGACAAGACCACCGATGAGCTCAAGGCGCTCTACATCGTCGCCGACGCCCTGCGCGAGCTGCGCGAGAACAACGTTTCGTCCAAGATCTTCGACTCGGGCCTGGCCGTCTCCCTGTTCCGCGACAACTCCACCCGTACGCGTTTTTCCTTCTCTAAGGCCGCCAACCTGCTCGGCCTTGAGCTGCAGGACCTGGACGAGAAGAAGTCCCAGATCGCTCACGGCGAGACCGTCCGCGAGACCGCTACCATGATCTCCTTTATGGCCGACGTCATCGGCATCCGCGATGACATGTACATCGGCAAGGGCGACGCCTACATGGCCGAGGTCTCTGAGTCTGTCCCTGTCTCTTATACACATCTCCGAGCCCACGAGACATGCGCAGATATCGT
>USPH01000044.1 GCA_900556515.1 uncultured Collinsella sp. | reverse complement strand
TGTGACCTCCCGGTTATCAGCCGGACGCTCTAACCAACTGAGCTACAGGTCCATCGCGCAAGGGATATATTAGACGAGTCGTTACGCGCGCGTCAACAACTTTTTTGAAAAACTTTGGAGGGTGTTCGCCCCGGTCGCACGGCGGCATGTGAAGTCGCCTGCTCGGACAGTCCTGACTCGCGCAGAGAGCACATTAAGTGCTCTCTGGCTCGTGCGGAACTCGCGACCGACCTCACATGCCGCCGTGCGACCGGGGCGAACGCGAGTCCCAAGGTTTTCAAAAAAGCGGTCGGCGCGCAGTGCGCCGACCGCCGATATATGGGGTCTGATATTTCCTACCAGCTAGTTCCTCTTACTCGTCGAGGAGATCTTCTGGCATGTCGTTGCCGTCGCCAAGGTCGACTGGGGCCTCTTCGGCGTCGGCTGCGGCCTCGGCACCTTCGCCTTCGGGCTTTTCCTTGGCTGCCGTCATGCGGGCTACGGCGCAGATGCGGTCGTTGTCGTCGACGGTCATCATCTTGACGCCCTGGGTGGCTCGGCCGGTTTGGCTGATCTCGTCGGTCTTGACGCGAATGACCGTCGCGCCTTCCGTCACGATGAACAGCTCGTGCTGCGGGCCCACCGTCTTCATGGCCGCGAGGTTGCCCTTGCGCTCGGTCATCTGGATGGTGTAGACACCCTGGCCGCCGCGGTTCTGCTCCGGGTAGTCCGCGACCGGTGTGCGCTTGCCGTAGCCGCGCTCGGTGATGACGAACAGGTCGCCGTTGCCGTTGGTGACCTCCATACCCAGAACGCTCACGCTGTCCTTCATGCCGATGCCGCGAACGCCGCTGGTATCGCGACCGGTGGCGCGCACCTGGTCCTCGGGGAACATGATCGCCTTGCCCGCGGTGGTGGCCATGATGATCTTGTCACCCTCGCGCACACGGCGCACAGCGAGCAGCGCGTCGTCATCCCTCAGGTTGATGGCGATCAGGCCGTCGCGACGGCTGCGGTCATAGGCGCTCATCACAGTCTTCTTGACCATGCCGCTCTTGGTGGCAAACATCAGGAACTCGTCGGCGGGGAACTCGCGGCAGCTGATGACGCTCGCGATCTTCTCGCCTTCCTCGAAGGGCAGCAGGTTGACGATCGCCGTACCGCGCGCCTGGCGCGTGCCGACCGGCAGCTCGTGCACCTTCAGGCGGTAGACCTTGCCCTTGCTCGAGAAGAACAGCACGTACTCGTGCGTGGACGCGATGAACATCTCGTCGATGACATCGTCCTCTTTGAGGTTGACGCCCGACACGCCCTTGCCACCGCGCTTCTGGGCACGATAGGCGGCCACCGGGATACGCTTCACATAGCCGGTGTGGGTGATGGTCACGACCATGTCCTCGTCGGCGATGAGGTCCTCCACGTCCAGGTCCTTCTCGACCTGGCTGATCTCGGTGCGGCGCTTATCGCCGAACTTCTTGGAGATCTCGCGCATCTCTTCCTTGATGACGCCCAGGATCTTCTCCTCGTGCGCCAGCAGGTCCTCGTAGTAGGCGATGGCGCGGCGCAGACCGTCCAGCTCTTCCTGAATCTTGTCGCGCTCCAGGCCGGTCAGGCGGCGCAGCTTCATCTCGAGGATGGCCGTGGTCTGCTCGGGCGTAAAGCCAAAGCGCTCGATCAGGCGGCTGCTGGCCTCGGAATCGGTCTGCGAAGAGCGGATGATGCTGATGACCTCGTCGATATGGTCGAGAGCCATCAAGTAGCCCTCGAGGATGTGGGCACGCGCCTGGGCCTTCTTAAGGTCAAAGCGGGTGCGGCGGGTGACGACGTCGACCTGGTGGTCGATGTAGTGCTGCAGCATCTCGCGCAGGCTCAGGCATTTGGGCACGCCGTTGACGAGCGCCAGGTTGTTGGCGCCAAAGGTCGTCTGCAGCGAGGTGTACTTGTACAGGTTGTTGAGCACGACCTGCGGAATGACGCCCTTCTTGAGCTCGATAACCAGACGGATGCCCTTCTGGTTGGACTCGTCGCGCATGTCCGAGATGCCCTCGATACGCTTGTCGTTGACGAGCTGGGCGATCTTCTCCTGCAGGGTGCCCTTGTTGACCATGTAGGGAATCTCGGTAAAGACCAGGCGGCTACGGCCGGTCTTGGTGGACTCCACGTGGGCCTTGGCGCGCACGGTGATGGAGCCGCGGCCGGTCTCGTAGCTCTGCCTAATGCCGGCGCTGCCCATGATGATGGCGCCGGTGGGGAAGTCCGGGCCGGGCATGATCTGCATAAGCTCGTCGACGGTGGCGTCGGGATTGTCAATCAGGTAGCAGGTGGCCTCGATCGCCTCGGTGAGGTTGTGCGGGGCGATGTTGGTGGCCATGCCGACGGCGATACCCTGGCTACCGTTGACCAGCAGGTTGGGGAAGCGCGCGGGCAGCGCCTGGGGCTCGGCGAGTGACTCGTCGTAGTTGGGCTGCCAGTCGACGGTATCCTTCTGCAGGTCGCGCAAGAGCTCCATGGCGGGCTTGGCCAAGCGGCTCTCGGTATAACGCATGGCCGCCGCGCCGTCGCCGTCAATGTTGCCGAAGTTACCGTGACCGTCGATGAGCGGCGTACGCATGGAGAACCACTGTGCCAGACGAACCATGGCCTCGTAGACCGCGAAGTCACCGTGCGGGTGGTACTTACCGATAACTTCGCCGACCGTCCAGGCCGACTTCTTGTGCGGGCGGTTGGGGTAGATGCCGCTCTCGTTCATGGCGTACAGGATGCGGCGGTGCACCGGCTTTAAGCCGTCGCGCACGTCCGGCAGGGCGCGTGCCGTGATGACCGACATCGAGTACTCGATGAACGACTGCTTCATCTCGCGGCCGAACTCCGAAATCTGGAGCTGGCCGCCGTTGATATCCTCGCCTGCGGAGGCGCCGCGGTCGACTTCGCCAAAGCTCTCCTCGAGCTCGCCGTCGTCATCCTCTTCCTCGTCCTCGTCGGCATCGGGGTTGTAGGCATCGGGGTCGCCGTCCTCGCCCTGCTCGGCGCGGGCGAGCAGGCGCTTCAGATCGTCAGGCATGCCGGCGTCGCCGGCCTCGTCCATACCCTCGTTATTGTTGATATCGTCTGCCACGTTACCTCCTCATGGTTTGCGTGGTCCATTAGTTCCCAACCACGGAGACGGCTTTTCCAGGTGCCGCAGATTCGCCCGAAAGAGGAGGGAAGCGTACTTGGGTACGCGACCGACGATTGAGGGCGAAGGTGCGGTGGCTGGGAAAGCCGCAGGGATTAGGCGTCTAAGAATCGTGCGTCATGTGCATGCTTTTCGATGTACTCGCGGCGATAGCCGACCTCGGAACCCATCAGCTCGCGCACGGCGCGGTCTGCCACCACGGCGTCCTCGATCGACACGCGCTGCAGGATGCGGGTCTTGGGGTCCATCGTCGTCGAGGCAAGCTGCTTGGGGTCCATCTCGCCCAGGCCCTTGTAGCGCTGGACGGTATAGCCCTTGCGCTTTTTGGTGATCTTGCCGTCCTTGGCCTTGCCGTCCTCGTCGTTATCGTCGGGGTTCAGGCCCAGGCTCTGGATGGTGTCGCGCAGGATCTCGTCTTCGGGCTGGCGGCCGTTGGGATACACGTAGTGGATCTTGTTGCGCACCTTAATGCCAAAGATGGGCGGGCAGGCAACATAGACGTAGCCGGCATCGATCAGCGGACGCATGTACTTGTAGAAGAACGTCAGCAGCAGGATGCGGATATGCGCGCCGTCGACGTCTGCATCGGTCATGATGATGATCTTGTGGTAGCGCGCCTTGGTGATATCGAAGTCGCCGCCGTCACCGGCACTCGTCGTGACGCCGCAGCCGATCGCGGTAATCAGCGACTGGATGGTGTCACTCGAGAACGCACGATGGTCACCAACGCGCTCGACGTTCAGAATCTTGCCGCGCAGGGGCAGAATCGCCTGGATGTCTCGGCGACGGCCGTCCTTGGCCGAACCGCCTGCCGAGTCGCCCTCTACGATGAAGAGCTCGGTCAGCTCGGCATCGCGTACCGAGCAGTCAGCGAGCTTACCGGGCAGGGACGCCGTCTCGAGCAGGCTCTTGCGACGGGTCGCCTCGCGCGCCTTGCGGGCAGCGTTGCGCGCCTTGCAGGCCTGTTGCGCCTTCTTGACGATCTCGCGAGCGGGCTTGGGATGCTCCTCGAGGTAATCGGCGAGTCCGTCGGTCACGATCTTGAGCGTGAGCGCGCGCATATAGGAGCTACCGAGCTTGGCTTTGGTCTGGCCCTCAAACTGCGGATCGGGCAGCTTGACCGAGATAACGGCCGAAAGGCCCTCGCGCACATCGTCGCCGGTCAGGTTGGCGTCTTTTTCCTTGAGCAGGTTCTGTTTGCGCGCGTAGTCGTTGATCACGCGGGTGAGCGCGGTGCGGAAGCCCTCAAGGTGCATGCCGCCCTCGGGAGTGTAGATGTCGTTGGCAAACGACATGACGTTCTCGCCGTAGCCGCTATTCCACTGCAGGGAAACCTCGACCTCGCCCATCTTGGCCACGGGAGCGTCCGGGTCCGATTTGCCCTCGATGTAGATGGGCTCCTTAAAGGCCTCGGGGACGTCCTTGCCCTCGTTGAGGAACTTGACGAAATCGATGATGCCGCCCTCGTAGCAGAACTCCTCCACGTGGGGAGTCGCCTCGCGCTCGTCGGTCAGCACGATCTTGAGGTTCTTATTGAGGAACGCTGTCTCCTGCAGACGGTTGTGCAGCGTATCGAAATCGTAGATGCAGGTCTCGAAGATCTCGTCGTCGGGCCAGAAGGTGACGGTGGTGCCCGTCGAATCCGAGGTGCCCACGACCTCCATCTTCTTGACGGTCTTGCCGCGCGAGAACTCCATCTCGTAGGTGTTGCCATCGCGACGAACCTGAACGACCACGCGCTTGGACAGTGCGTTGACGACGGAGATGCCTACGCCGTGCAGGCCGCCCGAGACCTTATAGGCCGAGTTATCGAACTTACCGCCGGCGTGCAAGATCGTCATAACGACCTCGAGCGTCGGGATCTTTTTAACAGGGTGCTCGTCGACGGGGATGCCGCGCCCGTTGTCGACGACCGTGATGGAGTTGTCGGCGTGGACCGTCACCTGGATCTCGGTGCAGAAACCGGCCATGGCCTCGTCGACGGAGTTGTCAACGATCTCCCACACCAGGTGATGCAGACCGCTGGCGCTCGTCGAGCCGATATACATGCCCGGGCGCTTACGAACGGCCTCGAGACCTTCGAGAATCTTAATCTCGCCGCCATCGTAATCGTTTTCGTTTGCCACACGTCCTCCTTCAGTCAAGAAAATGTGTACAGCCTTACTAGTTTATCGTAAAAAAATACCCTCGGGAACGAGGGTATTTGGCTCTACAAGGCCACCAGATGCGATTTAAGGCTCTTTTTTGCCTTGCACGCCCTTGGCCCACTCGGCACTGGCTCTCATGGCGTTCTCGAGGGCCTCGCGCAGTTTTTGGTCTTCGATGGGCGCCACTTGGCGCTCAATCTCGGTGCGCTCGGCCTCACTTAGGTCAGCATGCGGAGCCGGCGGGCGCTCGGCCACGGCAGGACGCAGACGCTCTTTGGCAGCGGGCGGCGTGTGACCGGGCGCGGTGGTTTTGAACACCAGGCCATCCACATGCGCACCGACGCGCTCCATGCGCGCGCGGATGATCTCGCGCAACAGCGTCATTTCCTGCGTCCACGAGGGCGAATCGAGATATACCAGCAGCTCATTGGACTCGGGCAGGTAGCGCAGGCCCGTCACATGCCGCCCCTCGCGCGTGTCCGAGCACACCGCGTTCCACGCGCGATAGACCGCGCGCGACTCCTCGGCAGCCTCCATCTGCGCGCGGCGCTCAGGTGTTGCAGCTGCCAGGATGCGCTGGCGCTCTGCGTTTAAAAACCCACTGAAGGCGACCGTTTCGCTCTCGCGCTCGTAATTAGCACGTCTCACCCATGCTCACCACCTTGGCTCGATCAAGCAGGTCATCGGTAAAGTATCCCAGGTTGGTCGTGGTTATGACCGTTTGGATATCATCGCCGATCAGCCGCAGAAAAGCACCGCGGCGCTCGCCGTCGAGCTCGCTCATCACGTCGTCCAGAAGCAACAGCGGAGCAGCACCCAGAACATCGCGAGCCACGGCCACCTCGGCCACCTTCCAGGACAGTACCAACGTTCGCTGCTGTCCTTGGCTGGCAAATGAACGGGCGGAGCGACCCGCCACGGTAAATTCAATCTCGTCGCGATGCGGTCCCACCAACGTCACGCCGCGGCGAATTTCCTCGTCGGCGTGCTCATCAAGGGCGGCCAGCATGCGCTCGTACGCCCAGCCCTTCAGCTCTTCGCGATCCTCGACCTGGGGCAAATCCCCCAGTGTGGACGTATAGGTCACGTTGGCAGCCTCGCCGGACGCCACTTGCCCGTAGGCAGTGTGTACATGGCCCGCCAGCCGGTCGAGCAGGGCCAACCGGTGCACGAGCAGAGCCGCGCCCGCGCGGGCAATCGAATCGTTCCACGCGCCGAGCATCTCACGGCAGCACCAGGTCTCCTTGAGCAAGGCGTTACGCTGGGTCACGCAGCGCCCATAGGTGCTCGCAAGATCGGCATAGCGTGCGCTCAGTTGCATGCCAAAGTCATCGAGGGCGGCGCGGCGCACACTGGCGCCTCGCTTAACCATGTCCAGATGGTCAGGGCAAAACAGCACGCTCGGCAGAACCCCGCGTACACCGGCGGCAGAGCATCTCTTGCCGTTGCGGCTAAACGAGCGCTTACCGTCCTCCGCGCTCAATCCCATATCAAGCACGCGGCCGTCGCCCTCGAGCCTCAGCTCGACCTTGCACGAGCCCACGCCGTCATGGACGAGCTCGGCTGCGGTCGGATGCCTAAACGAGGCGCCGCTCGTCAGCAGCTGCAGCGCCTCTATGAGATTGGTCTTTCCCGCCGCGTTTGGTCCCGCAAGTATCGTCACGCCCTCGTCCAGGGCAAGACGATAGCTATCGAAGCTGCGGTAGTGCGCGACGGAAAGATCGCGGGCGAACATGGTCATGGCGCAGCGCTAGATGCGGACCGGCATGACCAGGTACAGGTAGTTGATCTTGTCGTAGGACTTGAAGATGCCCGCCTGCGAGTAGCTCTTGAGCTCCAGCGTGATCTCCTTCTCCTTGGACAGGGCATTGAGGCAGCCGAAGATGTAGTGGTAGTTGAAGGCGATGGTGCCCGACTCGCCCTCGGCCTCGACATCGATCGTCTCCTGCGCAAGGTCCTGGTCATTGGAAATGGAGGACAGGCCCATCTGCCCGTTCTCGACATCGATCTCGAACTTGACGGCGGGGTTGGCGCTCGCGATAACGGCCACGCGCTTGAGGGCGGCGTTAAAGGCGGCGACGTCAATCTTGACGCTCGTCACGCACGAATCGGGGATGAGCTGCTTGTAGTTGGGGTACACGCCCTCGATACGACGCGACACGTAGGTGGTGTTGCCGGCCTCAAAGACGACCTGGGTGTCGGTAGCCCCGATCATGATGGTCGCCTGGCTGGCCATGATGTTCAGTGCGTCGTTAAAGGCGTCAGCCGGAACGTTGAGCTCAAAGGAGCCCTCGAGGGTCGAGGTCTCGACCTGCGTATCGCACACGGCCAAGCGGAAGGAATCGGTCGCCACCAGGCGCACGGTGTTGTTCTCGACCTTCATGTGCACGCCGCCCAGGATGGGGCGAGCCTTGTCGGTCGAGGTGACGCGCCACACGCGGCCGACCATCTCGGACAAGATATCGGTCGGCAGCTCCACGGCACTCTCGATGGCATAGGCCGGAAACTCAGGGAAGTCATTGGCATCGAGCGTGTTCAGGCGGAACGAGCTCTTCTCGCAACTGATCAGCACCTGGCGCTCGGACAGCTCAAAGGTGACCGGGGCATCGGGGAGAGTCTTGGTGATATTGGAGAGCATCTTACAGGGGATAACCATCTCGCCCTCTTCTTCGACATGCGCCGCGATGCGATGACGGATCGAGATGGTGTAGTTAGAGGTCTGGAATTCCAAGATGCCGTCTTGCGCCTTGACGAGCACGCCCGACAGGATGGGAAGGGTGGATGCCGAAGCGACACCCTTCATAACGACGCCGATGGCTTGTGTAAGCGAGCTCTGGCTGACGGTGAACTTCATCTTTTAATACCTTTCTATAGATATAAATATCTTAATAATAGTAATAGCACTGACGAAACTGTTGATTACTCACAAAGACGCAGGTCAGACCCAGAAAGAGAATCGACAGCAACCTGTGTGCAACAGGGGTGGTTTTCCACGTTCAAAACCTGCGCAAAACTTTTCATCACCGCGGATTGGGTTTTAGACACCTTATGCCCGTGGTTTCGACAAGTTTTCAACAGGTGTCTCTATTTCCCTACGAG
>USPH01000043.1 GCA_900556515.1 uncultured Collinsella sp. | reverse complement strand
TGAAACGAAAGGGCGCTGACCTTCTGGTCGCGCCCTTGAAGTTGAACGTCAGATTGTCCAAATGCGGCCCGCGCAGCGTCGAGCCGTTACGCGGTTTGGTAAAACCGCGTAACTAACGAACTCCGTACTGCTCGTAGTAGGCGTCGATGGCGGTCTTAAGCTCGTCATCGATGACGAGCTTGCCGTCGATCTCGTGGTTGTAGAGGGTCTCGACGACCTCGGCCATGGAGACGATGCTCGCGACGGGGAAACCGTACTTTGCCTCGATCTCCTTCTGCGCGGTGGTCACGCCACCCTTGCCGACCTCCATGCGGTTGAGAGACACAATGAGGCCCTTGATCTCGACATCGGCAGCAGCCTTGACCTTGGGATAGGTCTCGTCGATGGACTTACCGCTGGTGGTGACGTCCTCGACCATGACCACGCGGTCGCCGTCCTGGGGCTCATAGCCCAGCAGGTTACCCTTGTCGGCGCCGTGGTCCTTGGCCTCCTTGCGGTCGCAGCAGTACTTGACCTCCTTGCCGTACAGCTCGTGGTAGGCAATTGCGGTCACGACGGCCAGCGGAATACCCTTGTAGGCCGGTCCAAACAGCACATCAAAGTCGTCGCCAAAGTTATCGTGGATGGCCTGGGCGTAATACTCGCCCAGCTTCTTGAGCTGATAGCCCGTCACGTAAGCGCCGGCGTTCATAAAGAACGGGGACTGACGACCGCTCTTGAGCGTAAAGCTGCCGAACTTAAGGACGTCGGACTCGACCATAAACTTGATGAACTCTTGCTTGTAAGCCTCCATGCGGGCTCCTCTCGTAATCGCGTACGTGCCTTCCAGTTTAGCGCAGGCGAAGCGTCGATGCGGGCGCGCTTTGGGGCCACGGCATTCTGTAAAGGCTTTGTCAGGGGGAATGGTTTTCCGAACAATGGGGTTGACATGTCAAACCCCCTCATCAAGAATACGGGCGGATTAAAAAGGGGTACGAGATACCCAAAGCGCGCTGCGCTCAGCCTTTAGGAGGTGTGCCATGGAAGGCAGTCCTAGTCGAAAAACCTGCATGTCGCCCTCGGCACGCCGCGAGGACTCCGCACACGCATAAACGCCACCGGCAGATCGCCAAAACCACCGCAAAGGCGCGCTGCACCCTTTGTGGGCTCAAGAGCTTGACGTGAGCGACATCTAGGTTTTTTGAAGCAAATACGACACGTACGCTAACTCCCCTCAACAAGGAGGACCCTATGCTGATGCTCAAAACCGTCACGGTACTCGAAGCCATCTCCAAGCGCCGCCGCACGGCGCGCCCTGCCGCTCATACCGGCCTGTCCAAGAACACCATATTCGCCGCCACCCATAGTGCCGAGGACGCCCTCGTACTGCTTGACGCCACGGCAAACGGCCTCACCGTCGAGCAGGCAACTGAGCGCCTGAACGCCGTCGGCCCCAACACCATCGAGGCAACGACCAAAACGCTCGCCCGCCGCATCGCCGACGCGTTCATCGATCCCTTCGCCGGCATCCTCGCCGCGCTCGCACTGGTCTCGCTCTACATCGACGTGCTCGCCGTGCCCGAACCGCAGCGCGACCCCTCCACGGTAATCGTCATCGGCACCATGCTGCTGGTATCGGGCGGCATGAAGTTTATCCAGGAAGCCCGCAGCGGCAATGCGGCCGAGGCCCTCAAGGACCTGGTCTCCAACACTTGCACCGCCCTGCGCGACGGCGAGCGCATCGAGATCCCCTTCGACGAGCTCGTCCCCGGCGATGTAATCCGTCTCTCTGCCGGCGATATGGTGCCAGCAGATGCCCGCATCATCACCGCGCGCGACCTGTTTGTGATCGAGTCCGCACTCACCGGCGAGAGCGAGGCCGTCGAGAAGACCACCGCCGTCACCGTCGTCGAGGGCGCCGACGGCTCCGCACTGCCACTCTCTGCCTGCAAGAACATCGTCTTTACCGGCACCTCCGTGCAAAACGGCGCCGCCATGGCGCTTGTCGTTGCCACCGGCTCGGACACCTACCTGGGCGGCATCGCCAAGATGCTCAACGGGCGCGGCGAAAAGAGCGCGTTTGACCGCGGCGTCTCGAGCGTCTCCATGCTGCTGGTGCGCCTGATGCTCGTTATGGCGCCGGCCGTCTTTGCCATCAACGCCGCCACCAAGGGCAACGTCATCGACGCGCTGCTGTTCGCCACGAGCGTGGCCGTGGGCATCACGCCGCAGATGCTTCCCGTCATCGTGACCACGAGCCTGTCGCAGGGCGCCAAGGACCTCGCCCGTCGCCAGGTTATCGTCAAGGAGCTGCCGGCGATTCAAAACCTCGGAGCGATGGACGTCCTGTGCTGCGACAAGACCGGCACCCTCACCGAAGACCGCATCGTGCTCGAGCGCTACCTCAACACCGATGGCAACGAGGACGCGCGCGTGCTGCGCCATGCGTTTTTGAACAGCTTCTTCCAGACCGGCCTCAAAAATCTTATCGACCTGGCCGTAATCGACCGTGCCGATGTGACGCCCTCGACCGTCGCACCCGATTCCATGCTGGGCCAGAGCCTGCGCGACCGCTACACCAAGGTCGACGAGGTTCCCTTCGATTTCTCGCGCCGTCGCCTGAGCGTAGTTGTCGCCGACGCCCAAGGCAAAACCCAGATGGTTACCAAGGGCGCTGCCGAGGAAATGCTCGAGATCTGCTCCTTTGTCGAGATCGATGGCATCGCTCAGCCGCTCACCGACGAGAAGCTCGCCCAGATTCGCAAGCAGATCGCCGGACTTAACGCCGAGGGCCTACGCGTAATTGCCGTGGCGCAGAAGACCAATCCGCGCTGCGTGGGCGAGTTTAGCATCGCCGACGAGTGCGACATGGTGCTGATGGGCTTTTTGGCCTTCCTCGATCCGCCCAAAGCAAGTGCCGCGGGCGCCGTCGCCACCCTCGAGGCCAAGGGCGTGGCGGTCAAGGTCCTGACCGGCGACAACGACCGCGTCGCCGCCACCGTCTGCGAGCAGATTGGTATCGATGCGAGCAACGTCTTGCTCGGCTCCGAGATCGATGCGCTCGATGACGCCGAACTTGCCGAGCGCGCCGAGAAAACCCACCTCTTCGCCAAGCTCTCGCCGCTGCAGAAGGCGCGCCTGGTACGTGTCATGCGCGAGATGCTCGGCCACACCGTGGGCTTTATGGGCGACGGCATCAACGACGCCGCCGCCATGCGTGCGAGCGATTGCGGCATCTCGGTCGATTCGGCCGTCGATATTGCCAAGGAATCCGCCGATATCATCTTGCTTCAGAAGGACCTGGGCGTGCTCGAGCGCGGCATCATCGAAGGCCGCCGCACTTACGGCAACCTGCTCAAGTACCTCAAGACCACGGTGAGCTCCAACTTTGGCAATGTGCTGTCCGTGACCGTCGCGAGCCTGTTCTTGCCGTTTTTGCCCATGAGCGCCCTGCAGCTGGTACTGCTGTCGCTGGTCTACGAGATCGTGTGCATCGCACTGCCGTGGGACACCGTCGATGACGCCTGGACTGCCCGCCCGCGTGCCTGGGACGCCGCGTCCATCAAGGGCTTTACGCTCGAGCTGGGCCCCGTGAGCTCGCTGTTTGACATCGTGACCTTCGCCGCGCTCTTCTTTGTCGTGTGCCCCGCCGCCGTGGACGCAAGCTGGTCCGAGCTTGCCGCCGCGGGCGACGTCGCGGGTATGGCGACCTTTGCTGCGCTCTTCCAGAGCGGCTGGTTTGTCGAGTCCATGTGGTCGCAGACACTCGTGGTCCACATGCTGCGTTCCCCGCATCTGCCGAGCCCGCGCGACCACGCCGCGCCCACACTGTGCGTTCTCACCGTACTGGGCCTGGCGCTCGTCACCTGGCTGCCGGCAAGCCCCATCGCCGATGCACTGGGCCTCATGCCGCTGCCGACGAGCTTCTTCGCGCTGCTCATCGGCATCGTCTCTGCCTACATCGCGCTCACCCAGCTGGCAAAGCGCCGCTACATTGCCCGCCACGGCGAGCTGCTGTAGCAAGTAGACGGAAAACACCCTGCCAGCTGCCGTTGCCACTACCACAGCTGCCAGCGCCCCTGCCACTGCCGTTGCCTCTGCCGCCGCCGCAATCTATCCCCTCAGCAATTGCGGTGAAATAGTTCCTGTTTAAAGCCTCGTGACTTTAATTTAGGGACTATTCCACCGCAACTTATTGGAGGATTAGCTAGTCCTTGGGCGTCCAGGCCAGAAGAAGTTGATAAGGGCCACACGCGAGGCGGTATCGGTCTTCTTGTTGATTGAGGAAATGTGGCGATAGAGCGTGGAGCGCGAAAGGAAGAGCGTTGTGGCGATGTCCTGAACGCTCTGGTCCGAAGCGACCAAGACCTCAAGAATATCGCGCTCGCGCTCTGTAAGCCCAAAGGTGGCGACGAAAGCATCGAGGCGTTCATCGGACGTGAGCTCCGCTGCCTCCACGGGCTCGGGGTCGAAGCATGTGGGCGCAAGATCCCCACCAAGATCGTCGGTGGCAAGCGGCAGGCCATCCTGCATCACGGCATCATCGGCTCGTTGCCCCAACTGCTCCAGCAGCGTAATCGCAATGCCCACAAACATCACGAGCGCCGCACCGACCGCAGCCAGCACGTTTTGACTCGAGATAATCGCCACCGCCGGCGCCGTCACGAGCATCGAGCACACGTTGTTGACGACGCGACCCATGCACGGCCAAAAATATGACCAGCGCGCATAGAGCGAGACGGCGGCATATTTTGTGGTAAAGAACACCACGAAAAAGCCCGAGCCCAGATAAAAAATGATCGTGGCAGCGAGCTCGTTGCCACCATTGCCGTCGACGATAAGCACAAAGAACGAAAGCGTGGACAGTATGGCGGCACATGTCATGCCGATATTCATATACGAGCGGCCGTGCAGGTCAAATAGTGCGCCAGCGACCAACGAGCTCACGACAAGCAGCAGGCGCGGCCAATCGCCCAAATCGACGGCTCCGACAGCATGCAAGGTCGTGAAGCCCGCGTTGAGAGCGGCGAATACGCTGGAAAGATACGCCGTCGCCACGGTCAGGCGAACTACGGCGCGACGGAATGCCGCCTTTGCCTCGGGATCGTCATGCCACTTGGCGCCATATTCCAGAGCATCTACCGAAAGCCCGGCAGCACTGGGTTCAAAGTTGGGGTCGGACTCGTCGCGCAGCTTGGCGCGTCGGGCACCGTGGAGCAACGCCACCTGCGCGATCGCACAGACAACCAGAACAGCCTGCTGAGGAATGCCGGCAGGCATCACCATGTGGTTGAGAACCTGCACCAGAACGCCCATGGCGTAAGAAAGTGCGGCGGCGCGCGCCAAGCAGGGCGTTCGCGCAAAGCGCCTCGCAAAATTTGCATGAGCAGTCGATCCGCAGTAGCCCAGCGCGCAGCACGCCACCAAACCGCCGGCAATTACCACCTCAACCTGAACCGCCATAATCAACAGCAGCAATGCCGCCACCAGCAAAACGCCCGTGACGTCACTCGTTGCGTCGATAGCATGGGGACGGCGATAGTACAGAATGGGACGCACAAAAAAGCCAATCACGCTCGCGCCGATGACAAGGCTCTCATAAATAACGACCTCGTTCGGAGACACGAACTCGGCCATGCGCACATCAAAAAGATACTCGCACGCCAAAAACGTGAAGAAGAACAGCGCCAGGCATATAATCTCCCGAATGCCCCGACGCAAATATGCGATTGTGTCTCCCATGCCCCTCATGGTTAACCCCCAGCCGCTCAATTGTCTGGAAATCTATTTTAATAAAGAACCAGTCTCAATATCGAAGCCAGGCTCGAAATGCTGCCAATTCGACCCCAGCCGTCCACATCACGCCGCGATTTTGAGCCGCATGGACCAGAAGGGACGCGCGCGATCTCTAGCTCGGCCAGGAGTGTCCCCAACTACCACTCATTTAAGTACGTCCCCAATGAGTGGCCGAAGAGTGTCCCCGGCGTCCAATCAAAAAATGGGCCATGTGTCCCAGTTGTGGAGACTCCTTGAGCCGTCTGGGTATCGCGAAGGATCGCGCACTCCCCCATCATCAAAAGTGACACACGCTACCAGTTGATGGGAGGCAGCCATGGGCTTCTTTGACAAGATGTTCTAGAAGAAAGAGTGCGCGATTTGCGGTACCGAGCTGGGACTTCTAGGTAAGACAAAAATCAATGAAGGCTACCTGTGCAAAGAGTGCGCCGGCAAGCTCTCCCCCTACTTTCACGGCTATCGCTCCAGCACCGCGGACGATATCCGTGAGCAACTCGCCTACCGCGAGGCCAACGCCGAGCGCCTGTCTTCGTTCAACCCCACGCGCACGCTTTCTGCCGGGCGCACCAATATTATGCTCGATGAGGACGCGGGCCTGCTGATCATCACTTCGCAGAGCCGCTGGCGCGACGCCAATCCCGACATCATCGAGTTCTCGCAGGTACTCGGCTGCGATATGGATATCGACGAGCAGCGCACCGAGATCTATCGCGAGACCAAGGACGGCGAGCGCGAGAGCTACGACCCGCCGCGTTACGACCTGGATTACGACTTTAACCTGACCATTCACGTCAACACGCCGTACTTCACCGAGATCAACCTGCGCGTGAACGACTCCACCATCGATCAGCGCGGCTCCATCGAATATCGCGAGGCCAAGCGCCAGGCAACTGAAGTCCGCGATGCGCTGGTGCAGCTGCGCCAGGAGACGCGCGACAGCGTCGTGGCCGCCAAGGCCCCCAAGACCGCGGTGACCTGCCCCTTCTGCGGAGCCACCACCATTCCCGATGCCAGTGGGCGCTGCGAATACTGCGGCGGCGCCATCGGCGCATAGCCTCCGGCAGCGAAAGGACCGATCATGGCCTTCGAGAGCGTCAACTATCAATGCCCCGCGTGCGGCGGCCCCCTTCACTTTGCCAGTGCCGAGCAAAAGCTCGTCTGCGACTACTGCGATTCTCGTTTTGAAGTCGAAGAAGTCGAGGCCCTCTATCGCGAGCGCCAGGACAAGGCAGATGCCAAAGCCGATGCAGCAGCCGCAACGCCCAAGCCTGCTGTCGACGATGCCGTGCAGGAGCTGGCCCAAAACGCCGGCTACATCTGCTCGTCGTGCGGTGCCGAGCTCGTGTCCGACGGCACCGTCGCCGTCACCACCTGCCCGTACTGCGGCAACTCCGCCGTGGCGCCCGGCCAGCTCTCTGGCGACTTCTCGCCCGACCTGGTAATTCCGTTTAAGCTCGGGCACGACGACGTCACGGCCGCACTCAAGGAACACTACAAGGGCAAGATCTTGCTGCCCAAGAGCTTTGTCACCGGCAACCACATCGACGAGGTCCAAGGCGTCTACGTGCCGTTTTGGCTTTACGGCGCCCGCGTGGACGGCGAAGTGTGCTTTGATGCGACCAACGAGACCGTGACCGAGGAATCCGACCGCACCGTCACGACCACCGACCACTACGACGCCTACCGCAAGGGAAACATCTCGTTTAAGCGCGTGCCCGTCGACGGATCGTCCAAGATGCCCGACGGCCACATGGACGCCATCGAGCCGTTTGACTACGATGCCCTGCGCCCGTTTTCGGTCGCGTATATGCCCGGCTACATCGCCAACCGCTACGACGAGGATTGCGAAACCTGCAAGGCGCGCGCCGAGCGCCGCATGGAGGAGAGCACGATCTCGGCCCTGCGCGAGACTGTTGTCGACGAATATGACGATGCCACGGTCGAAAGCAAGCAGCTCGACTACACCTGGGAAGACAGCGACTACGCCCTGTTCCCCGTGTGGATGCTTTCCACTTCGTGGAACGGCAAGAGTTACCTGTTTGCCATGAACGGCCAGACCGGCCGCATGGTCGGCGAGCTCCCCTGCTCCAAGCCCAAGCTCGTCATCGCCTCGGTGCTGTTCTTTGTGATCGGGTTTGTCCTCTCCCAGATTCTCTTTATGGGTGGGAATGCCTTCGATCCGGACTACCTCACCTTTGATGTCGAGGGCATCCTCATCAACATCGTCGCGCCGTTGATCATCGTGGTCATCGCAGACGTGCTGCTGGTGGGCCAGCTCAAGACGGCCAACGAGGCCACCCACGCCGATTGCTACTGTGGCGAGCTCGACCTGACCGAGAAGCACGACACCTTCAGCCACACCGAGACCACCGTTGTCATGAAGGACAACAAGGACGATTAACCATTCTGACCAATACCACCCGGCCTTTGACGAGAAAGGAAGATCACCATGGGACTCTTGAAAGCTGGATTGGGAGCTGCCGGCGGCGTCATGGCCGATCAGTGGAAGGAATTTATCTACTGCGAATCGATGCCTGCTGACGTCTTGGCCTGCAAGGGCAGCAAACGCACCGGCGGCCGCAGCTCCAACACGCGCGGCGAGGACAACGTCATCTCCAACGGCTCGGTCATCGCCGTCAACGACGGCCAGGGCATGCTCTGTCTCTTATACACATCTGACGCTGCCGACGAAGCTAGAAGTG
>USPH01000042.1 GCA_900556515.1 uncultured Collinsella sp. | reverse complement strand
GCATGTCTCGTGGGCTCGGAGATGTGTATAAGAGACAGAAGCAGAGCGCCTTCAGCGCTTCTTAAATGCCAAAGAAAAAATTGTTCGCACTGCTTACCGTCGCACGCGATCAGGCGTTGTGCGCTGGGAAATCCGTGAAGAAGAAATTGCCGGATGTCTAAGAACGGCTCGCGGCGGCTCATCAAGACAGGCAGTCGTTATATGCGAAAACGGAAAGATAGAAGTTCGCTGGATGACTGGAACTGAATATGCCCGTCTCCAAGGTGCTGACTCATGTCAGTTTAGCGGCTTCTCGGATGCTCAGATTCGCTACGCATTCGGCGATGCAGTTGCCGTGCCAGTTGTCACTTGGCTTATAAAAAATGCAGTCAAGCCCGCGCTCATGTCTTCAAGGAACGGAGTGAACAATAATGGAAATGACCAATTGCTCCTTGAGCGAGCCCGATAAAGGTATCTTGGATGCCATTGAACTCTGGTACGAATCCAAGCGCAGCAAGCGAGGCAATGTCAACCGTAACGTCATGGCGGTTGGCATAGGCATAAGCGAGCTGTTGCAAAACCGTTTTCCGCTCACCGACGATTATGTGCAATCAGACAAGGGGAGCCAAGTACGAGGCCTAAGTGGAGCATGCATCAAAACAGTTTTAGCCAGACATGGGGAAACGCGTGCCTTCGCATCAGAGGGCGGCAGAACCTCACGCGGTACACTCCCGATGGCGCTTGAACTTGCCACAATTATCAACTCCGCCCTACCCAGTGACACTTGCGAAGACACTCGTCTTGAAGCTGCGAATGCAATCGCCAATTTCTTCGTCGAGCGAATCCAGGTCGATTTCTTTAACCGGCAGAGAATCAAAGTCGAAATCGATCTTCAAAAACCAATTTCTGTCATTGTCGATGATATCCTAGCCGAAGCAAGCCTACGGTCCGATAAGCCAACGGGTACCGTCGCACAGCACCTGGTAGGTGCAAAACTAGAGATGTTATTTCCAACCATAGAAATCGGAAAGGACAACTCAAACGCCGCCGACCAGCAGACAGACCGTTCTGGCGATTTCCAAATCAATGATGCTGCATTTCATGTGACTGTATCGCCAATGGCCAAATTGACCGATCGATGCCGAGATAACATTCGAAATGGCATTCGGCCCATCGTCGTTGTCCCCCACGATAAAGTTTCCTTCGCTTACGGACTATTCGAAAGCGAGGGACTCGGCAATCGCGTACAGGTTATCGCGCTCGAATCGTTTATCGGCATCAATATTGAAGAATTATCGTTCTACAAGCGAGGCCTAATTCGATTAAATGTCGCACGGCTTCTTGCCCACTACAACAAGCGAATCGAAGATATCGAGCCCGACAAATCTCTTCAAATAGAAATTCCTCAGTGGGCTCTAGACGAAATGGATGCACATGGCGAATAGCTCAAACATACTTATCACTCATGATTCTGACGGCGCCGCGCTGGCGGCGCCCGTTGATGCTGCCCGTCGTAATGGCGCTGCATACAAGACGCGCACGATCGACGACCTTTGCATTAAGGACAATCGCCTGCGCGCCGCTATCGAGGGCACGGGACACTTGCTGTTCGACGGCGGCATGGGCACCATGCTGCAGGCGGCCGGCATGAAGGCCGGCGCCCTGCCCGAGCTGCTCAACTTTGAGGAGCCCCAGGTCATTACCGACATTCAGCGCCAATACGTCGAGGCCGGCTGCGACGTGATCACCGCCAACACCTTTGGCGCCAACGCCCACAAGCTCGACGGAGCCGCCACCGTGGCAGACGTCTTTGCCGCCGCTGTCGCCTGCGCCCGTGAGGCCGGCGCCCGCTACGTCGCCGGCGACATCGGCCCCATCGGCGCCCTGCTGCGCCCCCTGGGCACCCTCAGCTTTGACGAGGCCTACGACCTCTTTGCCGAGGAGGTGCGCGCCGGCGTCGCTGCGGGTGTGGACCTCTTTATTATCGAGACTATGACCGACCTGGCCGAGATCAAGGCGGCAGTCCTCGCCTGCCGCGAGAACTCCGACCTGCCCGTCTTTGCCACCATGACCTTTGAGGAAGACGGCCGCACCTTCTTGGGCACGAGCCCCGAGGTCGCCGCCATCACTCTCGACGCCATCGGCGCCGACGTCCTTGGCATCAACTGCAGCCAGGGCCCGGCCGAGCTCCGAGGACTCGCTGCGCGTATGCTCACCGTTACCGACAAGCCCGTTATGGTGCAGGCCAATGCGGGACTGCCCCACGTGGACGATGACGGCAATACCGTCTTTGATATCCAGGCGCCCGAGTACGCCGAGGCCGTCGCCGGCATGATCGAGGACGGCGTGAGCGTCGTCGGCGGATGCTGCGGAACCACGCCGGCGCACATGGCGGCACTTCGTACCCTCATCGACAACCACACGCCCAGCCCGCGTCACCGCAAGCCCAGCATGTCGGTCACGAGCGCCCAGACGGTCGTGGACCTCCCCTGCGACGGCCACAAGATCGCCGTCATCGGCGAGCGCATCAACCCCACCGGCAAAAAGCGCCTGCAGCAGGCCCTACGCGACGGCGACCTGGACTACGTCGTGAGCCAGGGCATCAGCCAACAGGAGCAGGGCGCCGACATCCTGGACGTCAACGTGGGCCTGCCCGAGATCGACGAGGTCAAGGTCATCCAGCAAGCGACCGAGCAGCTCCAAGGTTCCACGCTGCTGCCGCTGCAGATCGACTCCACCGACCCCGCCGCCGTCGAGGCCGCCGTGCGTCGCTACGCCGGCAAGCCCATCATCAACTCGGTCAATGGCAAACAGCAGATCATGGACGAGATCTTCCCGCTGGTCGCCCACTACGGCACCAACGTCGTCGGCCTCACGCTCGACGAAGGCGGCATCCCCGATACCGCCGAGGCTCGCTTCGCCATCGCCGAGCGCATCGTGGCCGAAGCCGCCCGTTACGGCATCGGCCCAGACCGTATCCTCATCGACTGCCTGGTCATGACCGCCTCGACCAACCAGCGACAGGCTGAGCAGATTCTACGCGCCATGTCCCTGTGCAAGGAGCGCCTGGGCGTCAAGTGCGCACTCGGCGTATCGAACATCAGCTTTGGCCTGCCCGCGCGCCTGCTGCTGGGCTCGGTCTTTTTGGCCGCCGCCTTTGGTGCAGGTCTGGACGCCCCCATCATGAACCCGGGTTCCAAGCGCTTTATGGACACTGTCTACAGCTATCGCGTGCTGAGCGTTGAGGACGAGGGCTCGACCGGATACATCGAGCGCTACGCCGGCTGGACCGACCCGTATAAGATCGCCGCAAACCCGGCAGCAGCTCAGGCCACATCGAGTGATGCCGCGCCTGCTGCAAGCGCCCCCGGCACCGACGGCAACGACGACCCGATTCGACGCATGGTCGTCTCGGGCCGCAAAGGCGAGATCGCTGCCGAGACCGAGCGCCTGCTGGCCGACCACGACGCCATGGACCTCATCAACAATCACTTTATCCCCGCCCTCGACGAAGTTGGCGTCCTCTTTGACCAGGGCAAGTTCTTCTTGCCGCAGCTCATGGCCTCGGCCGAGGCCGCGCGCGTGGGCTTCGACACCATCAAGCGCCTGATGCCCGCCGGCGAGATTGCCGACAAGGGCAAAATCTGCGTGGCCACCGTCAAGGGCGACATCCACGATATTGGCAAGAACATCGTCAAAATGCTGCTCGACAACTACGGCTACACCGTCTTTGACCTGGGTCGCGACGTCGATCCGCAGGAAGTACTCAAGACCGTCAAGGAGCGCGACATCAAACTCGTCGGCCTCTCGGCGCTTATGACTACCACAGTCGTCGCCATGGAGGAGACCATCAAGCTGCTTCATACTGAGGTGCCGGGCGTCAAGATCATCGTGGGCGGCGCCGTACTCACCCCCGAATACGCCAAGCAGATCGGCGCGGACTACTACGCCAAGGACGCCGCCGAAAGCGCTCGCATCGCCGAAGAGGTCTTTGGGCAGTAACACAACGGAAACAACCGAGCACCAAAACGTGCCGCACGCGCCACTTGCCACGTGCGGCACGTTAGAATAGAAAAGACTATGCTCGTTTTGGCAGATAGGAGCGCAAGGATGGCGATCACGCCCGCAGAAATCGCGGAAACCCGCGGCATGGTTGAGGAACAGAACCTCGACATCAGGACCATCACCATGGGTGTTTCGCTCATGGGTTGCGGTGACGAGAACCTCGACCGCATGTGCACGAAGATCTACGACCACGTGACGCACACGGCTGAGCATCTGGTCGAGACCGCCGAGAACCTCGAGCGCGAGTACGGCATCCCCATCGTCAACAAGCGCGTTTCCGTCACCCCGGTGGCGCAGATCGCCGCATGCTGCAAGGATGAGGACCTCACCCCCATCGCGCATGCCCTCGACCGCGCGGCCGAGACGCTCGGCATCGATTACCTGGGCGGCTTCTCCGCACTCGTCCAGAAGGGCATCGGCGGCGCCGACCGCCGCGTCATCCAGTCCATCCCCCAGGCGCTCGCCACCACGAGCCGCGTCTGCTCCAGCGTCAACGTCGCCAGCCTGCGCGCCGGTATCAACATGGATGCCGTGCTCATGGCCGCGCAGACCATCATCGATGCCGCTAAACTCACGGCCGACCAGGATTCCGTTGGCGCCTCCAAGTTTGTCTGCTTTGCCAACATGGTCGAGGACTCCCCGTTTATGGCGGGCGCCGTCCACGGCGGTGGCGAGGCCGACGCCGTCATCAACGTTGGCGTCTCGGGCCCCGGCGTTATGGCTGCTGCCTTGGAGACGCTCCCCGACTCCGCCTCGATGATGGAGGTTGCCGAGAAAATCAAGCAGACCGCCTTTAAGATCACCCGCGCCGGCGAGCTCATGAGCCGCGAGGCCGCCCATCGTCTGGGTGTCGAGAAGGGCATTGTCGACCTGTCGCTGGCTCCCACGCCTGCCATCGGCGACTCCGTTGCCCGTATCCTCGAGATCATCGGCGTGGGCACCTGCGGTGGCCCCGGCACGACCTGCGCGCTCGCCATGCTCAACGATGCCGTCAAGAAGGGCGGCGTCATGGCCAGCTCCAGCGTGGGCGGTCTCTCCGGCGCCTTTATCCCCGTGTCCGAGGATGCCGGCATGATCGCCGCCGTCGAGGCCGGTGCGCTTTCGCTCGAGAAGCTCGAGGCCATGACCTGCGTGTGCTCCGTTGGCCTGGACATGATCGCCATCCCCGGCGACACTCCGGTCGAGACCATCGCCGGCATCATCGCCGACGAGATGGCCATCGGCGTCATCAACAACAAGACCACGGCCGTCCGCGTGATTCCCGCCATTGGCAAGGGCGTGGGCGACTGCGTCGAGTACGGCGGCCTGTTTGGCCGTGCGCCCATCATGCCGGTGAACCCCAACGCCGGCACCGTGCTTGCCCACCGCGGTGGACGCTTCCCGGCGCCGCTGAACTCGCTGAAGAACTAGCTGAGGGGTTCGGGCGAGGAGCCCCGGGGAGGGCAAATATATAAGGTCGCCTGCTCGGACAGTCCTGACTCGCACGGAGAGCACATTAAGTGCTCTCCGGCTCGTGCGGAACTCGCGATCGACCTTATATATTTGCCCTCCCCGGGGCTCCCGCACAACGGGACCTCAGTTGAGTTCTATCCCGTATGGCAGTCGCTTCGCTCCTGCCCGCCTTGGTTGTGAGGGCGGTTTGGCGTTGGATCGGTTCTTTCTGATATATGCTGGTTGCGGCTCTTCTTTTGGGAGGAGTCGCTTTTTTGTTGCTAGGAGGTTGGCCCGTGGTTGATGGGGAAAATCGTTCTGAGCTGCTTGCTGCGGATTGGAATGGCGAATGGATGCGCCTGCAAGCTGGTCGGCGACGGGCTGATGATTCTTTTGAGTGGGATAAAAGGGCTCGGCATTTTCGGCCGTTGGAGACTGCCCCTTATGCTCGGGATTTTATAAAGCTGTTGGCGTTGAAGCCCGGCGAGTCGGTGCTCGATATGGGGTGTGGGGCTGGGTCGATTGCTATTCCGCTTGCTCAGGCTGGGCATTCCGTGATTGCTGCCGACTTCTCTCCTGCCATGTTGGGCACGCTTGATGCCGGCATTGAGTATTACGGGCTCGAAGATCTTATTACGCCGCTTGAGCTTGCTTGGGATGATGATTGGGATTTGGTTGGACCGGTCGCGAAAGCGGTGGATGTTGCCTTTGCCAGTCGCTCTGTCACCACGACCAACCTAAAAGGCGCACTTGTCAAGCTTGACCGTACGGCTCGTCGGCGTTGCGCTGTCACGATGGTCGCCAACTCCAGCCCGCGCTATGATCTGCACTTGATGAACGCCATCGGTGCCTCGGTTACCTGCAGTAATGGCTTTGTGTATGCTTTTAATATCCTCATTCAGATGGGTGCGTTGCCGCAGGTTACATACTTTGAATCGCCTCGTCGCGTTACTTTCGATAGCCTTGAGGCGGGCGTGGCAGACTTCTCCCGCATGCTCGAGCACGGTAACGAAGATAAGGTTGACCGCCTGCGCGACTATATCGCTCAACACATGATTGAGAACCCCCATGCCGGTGAGCCGGGCTCCAAGGGCGTGCCGCAGGGGCGCTATATGCTCGATCATGTCCGCAAGGTTCGTTGGGCGTTTATTGCATGGGAGCCGGTCTCTGCGCCCAGCTCATAGCCTGTTCGCAGCCCGCACCGCCCACTCACTCGGCATCCGCATTCTTTTTGAACTGGGCAAACACGCTCCACACCGCACCGTTCCTGCGCTATCGTGGGACAGCTCACGTAGATTAAGGCCCCGTCGCGGGGCGCCCCATACATAGAAAGCGAGAACCCATGGCACTGACAGGAGCCCAGGTCAAGCAGCTTCGCAGCATGGCCCATCACCTCAACCCCGCCATCATCATCGGCAAGTCCGATGTCAACGAGGGCACCGTCGAGCAGACGGTCGCCTACCTGGAGAAGCACGAGCTCGTTAAGTGCTCCGTGCTCGATGGCTCCAGCCTTTCCGCCCGCGAAGCCGCCGAAGAGCTCGCTGAGCGCTGCCACGCCGAGGTCGTTCAGGTTATCGGCCGCAAGTTCTCGCTGTATCGCGAGTCCTCGCGCAAGGACATCGAGAAGATCAAGCTCGTCTAAGAGCCAATGATCCGGCGAGCCAACACTTAGCAAGCTTACGGGTGCCCAAGTACTTCGGGTGCCCGTTTTTTATCGCTCGACCAGCACGCGATTGAGCCGCCCCTCCACCAAGCGCTCGTATAGACGCCGCGTCTCGGGCTCGGGCACGCCATTGACCTGCTCCCTCAGATGGTGCATATGCCCGCTGTATAGCTCGACGATATCGCGCCGCCGCCCCGCCGCACTGTAGACACGCATGGCGCAGCGCACCATATCCTCGCGCGACGTTTCCTGCCGAAGCCCCGACTCCGCTAGCCAAATCGCCGACTGCAGATCGTTTTCCTCTAGAGCGGCATTTGCTCCCTTAATCATGCAATCGATGTACTTTGACTGCATAATGCGTCGCATACGCAAAAAGTAGGTGGGATTACAGCCATTGGGAACATACAGCGGTCCGGCATAAAGCTGCTCAATCTTAAGGCACAACTCGACCAAATGGGGCCCGCGCGCACCTGTGCGATTTCCCAAAACCTCGCGGCTTATCTGGTCAAACAACCGTACATCGGTCTTGACGTAGTCGCCGTTGAGTCCGATGCATTCATTTTGGATGAGCACACACGACTTGCCATCCGGCGTCGGTCCCAAAGCCGACCGCAAGCGCGATATCGTCGAGTACAGGTTGTTGCGAGCGCTATTGAACTCGGCATGGGGCCACAGCTCCATGGCCAGCGTCTCACGATCGACGAGCGCATCCATGCCCAGCGCAAGCCGCTCGGCAAGTGTCGCCGCCTTCTTGCGGCGCCACATTTTGTCCGTGATGGGAAACCCGTCGCGCTCGGCGCGAAACGCACCAAACATGCGAATCTCGATATGGTCGATGGTATCAACGGCTTCAACCTCGCCGGCCTGGAACAGGCGCTCGCCCTCCCCTTCCAAATCGTCGCGCAGCGAGTACCGCGACAGCTCGCGCACGGGAAGCTTCTTGCGTATCCTGGCCGCCGGCTCGCCCAGACAATGCATGGCAAGGCGCGCAAAGAGCCGATACGATGGCTCTAGAATCCCCGTACGATTCATGGACATCCAGGCCGCAAGGTCGCTGTCTCGGCCCGCACAGGCCAAATGCAGCGCCACCATCCAGGCTTCTGCGCCACCAACCTGCGTCTGGCTTATATCGAGTAGCTCCGCTTCCTCGCACACCGAAACCATCGAGGTGTTACGCAGATATGCCACGCGCTCCAGCAGCAATGCGTTATCGCGCATGTACGCAATCGACTCCTCGGCAAGTTTGAGCACTTGGACCGCACGGAACTTCGCATTAACCGGCCGTCCCTCTGCCAGCGACTGCCAGCCTTCTAGCAACAGGCCAAACAGCTGAATCTGGTTGTCACGCATGCGCACGGCAAAACGATCGAGCTCGTTGAACGCCGCGTCGTCGGTTACCGGCAAGCCAGAAAGGAGCCGCCGTGCCGCCAACACCATGCGCACCCAGATAGCCATCGCCTTAAGCCCACGTACGTCGAGCGCCTCCCGTACCACCGTCATCTCGTCGTCGCGCTCGTCGGTTCCCGCAAATGACCCGTCAAAGAGCTCCGCCAGCATGCTATCGGCCCGTATAACAATCCCCGCGATGTCGAGCTCGCAGTCGTAGGCCTTGCTCGTTTTGAGCTGCTGTAGAACGCCGCCGTCATCTCCCCGTTCGGTCAGGCATCGCTTGATCTCGATATGCGCAGACAACATATCGAGTGCGGTATGGGATGTCTCGATTTCTGGCACGGCCAGGTTCGTAGGCTGTCTCTTATA
>USPH01000041.1 GCA_900556515.1 uncultured Collinsella sp. | reverse complement strand
AATGGCAAGCACCCAGAATTCGAAGGCGGTCTTTAGGAAGAATGCGGCGAACAGCACAATGCCCATGTAGGCGGCGACGGCCACCAGGATCATGTTGAGCGTGCCCACGCGTCCGGCGAGCTTGCCGTAGATGATGGCAGACGGAAAGGCCACAAACTGCGTAACGAGCAGCGCCAGCACCAGCTGGGTCGAGTCGATGCCTAAAGCCGAGCCGTAGCTGGTAGCCATGGAAATGACCGTGTGGACGCCATCGATATAGAAGAAGAACGCGATCATGTAGACCAGCACGGTCTTGTTGTGGGCGATCTCGCGCATGGTGTGTCCGACCTCGGAGAACACACCGCCCACGATGTGGCCGATGGTGTCCTCGGGACCGCGCTCGCGACCGTACTTTTGCTTATAGGTGCGAATGAGCGGCAGGGTAAAGATGAGCCACCAGGCACCAGTGATGATAAACGACAGACGCGTTGCCAGCATGGTGGGGACGCCAAGAGCGGGGCCACCCATGATGAGCGCCAGGCAGATGATGAACGGCACGGTGGAACCGATGTAGCCCCAGGCATAGCCCGAGCTGGACACGGCGTCCATGCGCTCGTCGGTGGTAATGTCGGGCAGCATGGCGTCGTAGAACGTCATAGAAGAGTTAAGGCCGATGGTGCACAGCACGTACACGGTCAAAAATGCCATGGCGGACATCGGGATGGCCTGTGCCAGGCAAAGCACCAGGCCGGTCAGGAAAAAGCCCATGAAGAACTTGATCTTATTGCCCGCGTAGTCGGCAAGTGCGCCCAAAATGGGCATGAGCATGGCAATGACCAGCGAGGCGATCGTCTGCGCGTTACCCCAGGCGACGACCAGGTCGGCCGAAGAAGCGCCGGTGTTGATGGCGTTAAAGTAGATGGGCACCACCGAGGTGTTGAGCAGCACGAGGGCCGAGTTGCCCACATCGTACATAACCCAGTTACGCTCGAGCTTGGTGTATTTCATGGACAGGGCCCCTTCGTATTCGCCCGATATGCAGTTAGTTCATCGTACCCCAATTGCACAGAAGCGCTGGTAAGGATTCGGCAAAGGGGCACGCACGGGTCCTACTCCTCGCGGTCGAACTCCTCGTCGGCGTCGAGTACGCGGCCGCTATAGTTGATATGGCCGGTCACGGCATCCATGTCACCGGTCTCGATAAAGCGGGCACCGGTGAGCTCGTAATCGGTCAGCGCGCGCTCAAAGACCTCGGGGAAGCTCTCGGTCGAGACCTCATCGGTAAAGGGGTTCTTCCATGTCAGGTGGCCCAGGTTACCGGTGCGCTCGGGAAGCTCCGTCGTCACGCGATGAGCAAGGCCGTCGAGCAGCGAGTAGTCATGCACCAAGCCCTCAACCAGGGCAATCGCGCGCGTCTTTACCGAGCCGGCCGGCTCAATGGTGCGATAGAGCATCTGCATGTCCGAGACGGCGCCGGCGTACTCCCCCGCCGGGATGTCGATACCGTACACGCGCCCGGCGATGTAGCTCATCAGCACGCCGGCCACACGGTTGATGCGGTCGGTAGTGACGATCTCGCCCGCCGGCGGATAATCCTCGACCGTGGCCCCGTCACGTTTGAGCTGCAGCATCAGCACGTCCAGGTCGCTTTCGAGCACGGCGTGAACTTGACTGCCCGAAGCCTCGAGCTCGGGATCGGACTCGACAATGCCAAACTGCTGCTCGTAGACAAAGGGGTGGGCATTGCGATCGAGCACATAGTGCGACAGCAGGCCCAGCGCAAAGGCGCGACCCAGATTGGCATCGCGCGGCTGCAGGTGCGACACGCCGTCGCGCAGGCACGAGAACTGGCGCGACATGCGCGAGCGGTGCATGACCTGAGCAAGCGACATGCAGTCGGAAATGCGCGGCGTGAGCATGTGGAAGAAGAACGGGTCGGGACCTTGGTTTCCCAGGATAAAGGCGATGCGCTCCTCGTCGGACGTGATAACGCCCCGCGGAAGACGGTCGATGCTTTCCTCGCCAAACAGATGATGCGTAATGAGCGCGGGCATAATGATCCTTTCGATTTCATTCGATGCAATCCATTATGCCCACCGCACAGTCATGCCAAACCTGCAACGGCAAACGATGGCGCACCGACCCTTACGCAAGTCCCAAGTGCGCCTTGACCTCGGCTGCGCGACGACGGGACACAGGCACCGTCGAGGTTACGCGATCGAGCCTGAGCTCCATAAGACCCGTGGAACCGATCTCGACATTATGCACGTCTTCCAAATTGACCAGGTAGCTGCGATGAACGCGAATAAAGCCCTCGGAGTCCAAGCGACGCTCGAGCGAAGAGATCGACTCATTGATCAGGTACGTTCCCTCGGCGCAGATGGCGTTGCAAAAATCGGCGCGCGCCTCAAAGTAGCAGACGTCTGCGGCGGGAATGAACACCTTTTTGCCCCCGCGGTCCACCGTCAGGCGCAAAGGTTGGCGCGGAGCATGGACGACACGGCGAGCGCCCAGGGCGGTCTCGATCTTGTCGAGTGCCTTTGACAAGCGGGCATCCTCGACCGGTTTGACGATGTAATCGACAGCATCGAGGTTATAGGCATCAGCCGCATACTCGGCAAATGCCGTCACAAACACCACGACTGGCGGCGTCTTTAGGTTCTGCAGCGTCTCGGCAAGCTCAATTCCCGAGCGACCGGGCATGGTAATGTCTAAAAACAGCACGTCGGGCTTGTTCGACAGAATCGACTCCACGGCTTCGGTGACATTGCCCGCTTCGGCAATCTGTCCCACACGCGTATCCTTTTCCAACAGATAGCGTAGCTCAGCCCTAATGGGAGGCTCGTCATCAACCACCAAGATGTTCCAGCCTTCGGACATATGCGCTTCCCCTCTTTTTCTCTCAATCCAACCGCGTGCTACACCGTTAGCGGCGCCGGCTCATGCGGCTCGCCGTTCAACTCAACGATGACCTGTGTCCCCACGCCCTCCTGGGACTTCACGCGCATGCCAGAATCTTCTCCGTAAAAGAAATGGATGCGCTGAAGCACATTGAAGAGCGCCAGACCGCAACCTCGCTTGATGGAGCCGTCGGCGGTAATGCTCTCGGGCTCCTCTCGGCGATGCTGCTCAAACAGATGCGCGCAGACTTCTTCGTTCATACCGATGCCGTCATCTTCGACGATGATCTCCAAGCCGTCATCGGTCTCAAAAGCCCTAACACGAATAGAAAGCGGCTCGGTCTCGCGCTGCGCATGCTTGATGCAGTTTTCGAGCAGCGGCTGCAAGATAAACGGCGGCACCAGGCTGTCGCGCACCTCAAAGTCGATGTCGACCGAAACGCGCAGACGGCCGTCGCCATACCGGGCCTGCATAAGATTGATATAACGGGTGCCCTGTTCCACCTCGTGCTCGAGCGTGGTGAGCGTATCGGAATCAGAAAGCGTCTGACGATAGTAGTTGGAAAAGTCGATCAGCAGCGATCGCGCCTTGTCGGGCTCGGTTCGAACGAGCGACACAATCGTGCTAATGGTATTGAATAGAAAATGCGGGTCGACCTGCGACTGCAGGGCGCGTAGCTCAACGCGAGCTGTGAGCTCGTCCTGGCGCTCGAGCTCAAAGCTGGCGAGCTGCGTGGAAATGAGATCGGCAAAACCCGAAGCAAGCGCCGTCTGGCGCATATCGATGCTGCTCAGACGGGGATAATACAGCTCGAGCGTGCCCACGCAATGCCCGCGCACGGTAAGCGGTGCGACAATACCGGCGCGCAGGCGCGGAAAGTAGCCATCCGTCTCGGTCGAGGCATCGCGCGAGAACACGCTTTGCTCACCGCTGTTGATCACATTGAGCGTAGTCCGCAGCACCACCGGGGTGCCCGCGGGGCATTTTGCCGAGTCCTCGCCCCAGCTTGCCAACACCTGCTTGCCGTCGGTAAAGCAGATGGCGGAGGCGATGGTCTCGGATAGGATAATTTTAGAGGCACCCAGGGCCGCTTCGGGCGTAAGGCCGCGCGACGTGTAGGCGAATATTTTTGATGCGATGGCGAGCGTACGGTCGGTTGCGCTCGATGTGAGGTCGTCGGGGACCACAAAGACATACGAGAAAAAGAAGCACAGCATGACCAGGCCGGCAATAACGACAACGCCCGGAACGGGATTGGGATTATCGGTTAAATCCCAGATAAGCAGCAGAATAAGCGCCGGAACGACAACACCGAGCAGGATGGCCTGGACCACATGCTGGGCCGTACGAAAGACCTTGGTAGAGTTGTAACTCTTGCCCAGAATCAGCCTGTTTAAATCCACCGCCATCCCCTTTTATCTACCACACCCATAGCAATAAAGAGGGCCGCAAGCGACCCTCTCCATTGCATTATGCAATCAAAAACTGTGTTTTACATCCAGTCATCGACAAACGGTATCTTAGGCGCTGTATTTGTTGGCCTCGCCAAAGGTGCCAGCCTCGACGATCCAGCCGTCCTTCATGATGACATCCATGTTGTCGGTGTTGAGCACGTGGATGTCGGCGGCGACGTCACCGTTGACGACCAGCAGGTCGGCGCACTTGCCGGCCTCGATGGAACCGGTCTCGTCCTCGATGTGGCACATCTTGGCGCCGTTGAGGGTGGCGCAGGTGATGGTCTCGACCGGGGTGAAGCCGATCTTGTCGACGAACTCGTACATCTCCTCGATGGAGCAGGTGCCGTACGGGGTAACGAAGGAGAAGGAGTCGGAGCCGATCGTCATGACGACGCCACGCTTCTTGGCCTCGCGCAGGCAGTCGTAGTTGCGCTGCAGCTCCTTCTCGACCAGGGTGCCCTCGTACTTGTCGTGCAGCTCGGGGACGTAGACGGGCGGATAGGTGGCGTACCAGGTGGGCAGGAAGGCGATCGTCGGGGTGAAGAAGGTGCCCTGCTCGGCCATGAGGTCCATGGTGCGCTCATCGATATCGAAGCCGTGAATCAGCTGCTCGCAGCCAAAGCGGACGGAATCGTAGGCAGCGGCGTGGTTGTTGTAGCAGTGGCTCCACACGGGGATACCGACCATCTTTGCCTCTTCGACCACGGCCTGGATCTCCTCGGAGCAATAGTGCTGATCGCGACCGGAGTCCCAGCGCCAGATGCCGCCACCGGTAGCCCAGATCTTGATGGCATCGGGGTTCTCGCGCAGGCGACGACGGACGGCCTTGCGCAAATCCCAAGGACCGTCGACCTGGTCGCCCCAGGGATGGGATTCCTTGTTGAGCTCCTGGGTGCAGTGGTGGGAGTCACCGTGGCCGGCAACGCGGCAGAAGCCGAGGCCAGTGGCCAGAACGCGCGGGCCCTTAAAGACGCCCTTGTCGATGCAGTCACGGATCTGGATACCAAAGCGGCCGATCTCGCAGACGGTGGTGAGGCCGTGGGTGAGGCAGTCATAGGCCTGCTTGACGGCGACGGCCTGCTTCTCGAGGAGCGGCTGCATGACCCAGTCGGTGTCATCGTCAGTCAAGTTGCCCGAGAAGTGCAGGTGGGTGTCGATCAGGCCGGGAAGGACAGTCTTGCCGGCGGCGTCGATGACCTCAACGCCCTCGGGAAGGTCCTGCATGGCACCGGCGTACTCGATCTTGCCGTTGTCGTCGACGAGAACGAGGGAGTTCTCGACCGGCTCGGCGCCGGTACCGTCGATGAGCTTGCCGCCAACGATTGCATACTTAGTGGACATGGTTCCTCCTTATGGATCCATATAGTGGGCGAGGCCGTATTGGGTTAAGGCCTCACAAAGCTACCCAAGTGGTGCCGGGTTCGGTGCGCGGAAGAGAGGGTCCCGCGCACCTGATCCGCCCCGGCTCGGCGTTACTTTTTGCGGGAATTGGTGAAGGCCATGAGAGCCAGGCCAATAGCCAACCAGCCGATCACGATGCTCCACTCCACCATGTTGAGGGAGGCGGGAGAGAACGGAATCACGAGCAGGCCGATGATGATGGCGCAGGCAGCGATAGCGAGGCCGATGCCAAACTTGCCGCCGGGCACCTCGTAGGGACGAGGCAGATCGGGCTCGGTGAAGCGCATGCGCAGGCAAGCGAGGGCGACCATGCCACAGGAGAAGATGAAGGCGAGAGCCGACACGTTGGTCAGAGGGATGAGCATGTTCTTGCCCAAAAACGGTCCGACGACGGTGATGACACCCAGGACGACGCAGGCAAGCTTGGGAGCGCCGGACTTGGGGTCGACCTCGGCGAACTGCTCGGGCAGCTGGCCCTTGCGGCCCATGGCGAGCATGATGCGGCTCGTGGCGCCGTAGAAGGAGTTCATCGGGCCCATGGGTCCAAGCGTGGCGATGACGAGCATGGCCAGATACAGGAGCATGTTGATGCCCTTGAGGCAGGCAAGCGCGGGAACCGGGCTCTTAACAAACTCATGCCAGTCGAGGATGGTGCCAAACGAGTAGATACAGACCATGTAGAAGCCGCCTGCGGCCAGCAGGGCCAGGGAGATGATCTTGCCGAACTTGTTCCAGTTGAGGCCCTCGGCTGCTTCCTCAGCCTGCTGAGGAATGGTGTCGAAGCCGGCGTAGAAGAACGGAGTCAGAACCAGGACTGACACGATGCCGGCGAACAGGCTGGTGCTCTCGGTAGCGGCCTTGCCGCCGCCAGCGCCGGTGACCTGGGAGAACACGGGCATGGCGTTGTCCGGCGAGCCGGTGAACAGCGAGACGCCCATGGCGAGCAGCATGCCGCAGAGCAGGGCCTTGGTCAGGAAGGCCTGGAGCTTGGCGGCCGAGCTGGCACCGCGGAAATTGAGGAAGATGACGTAGACTGCAAAGCCGAGCGCGATCAGCGTCGGGAACAGGTAAACGTCGGCGCCCAGGATGGTGTAGAGCTTGACGGCGCGCAGCCACTCAAGACCGGGCAGGCTACCGAACATCTCGGACACGAGGGTCGAGATGGCGATGGCCTCCCACGGGCACAGGATGCCGTTGCCCAGGGCCAAAAGCCATCCGGTGATGTAGCTCAGCGTACGGCCAAAGCTACGATCGACATACTCGACGATGCCGCCCGAGATGGGGATAGCAGCCGTGAGCTCACCGAAAACAGCTCCGACGGGCACGAGGAAGATTGCACCCAAGAGGAATGCGATCATAGCGGGAACGGGACCGCCGCCCACGACCATCCAGTCGCCGACCTGCAGAACCCAACCGGTGCCGATGATGGCACCGAAGCCGATGGTGAAGAAGTTCCAGAGCGAGAGCGTTTTCTTCATGCCGCCATTATCCTCGACTGCAACTTCTGCGTTCTTGTCCGCCATTGTTCCCCTCCTTTCCTATTTGACGCCCTTGGCGTCACCCCTTGCGCGGTCCGTTTTGCCGCGCGCTTTTATTCCATGGCTTTAAGATACGGCCTTGGCGCAGCAGCGCCGCTCGCAGCTCGACCGAAGGCAGAACTGCAAAACGAGCGGCACCGTTTTTGGGACGAACGGCGGGAGACGTCATTCGTCTTGGACGCTTTCATCTTGTCTGCTTTTGAATACCTGTTGCCGTGACGCTTGGCGCGCGGCGCGGCAACGTTCATACCATTTGTCAGGCTTTTGGCGCACATACCCATGTGTCGTGCATCTTTTTATGTAGGATAGACAAGTTACACATGAGGCAAGGTGATTCGAATGGCATACGGATACAATGACGGCGACCAACGGCCACAAATCGTGCGCCTTGCCGGCCGCGCCACGCCAACGCCCAGAATCACCTCCGTCAACGACAACCCGCAGCGCCCCCAAGAGCAGCTCGGGGCTTCTTCGCGGCAACAAAGCCGTACCGTGCAGCAGTCAGACCGCGTGAGTACGAGCACACGCCAACGCCAGACCGACACATCGCAGCCACGCCGCTACGATCGCCGTAAGACCGACTACTACGTCAAGCGCTCCTTTTCGCGACCTCAACGCGATCGCGGCAATTCCGCCCCTCACCCCGCGTCACACACCACAAGCCACGCGCTTCCGGCCCGCCGCCTACGCCTTACGCTCTGCTCCATCGCCGCCTGCCTCGTCTTTGTGTTTTTGGGATCCTGTATCTCCCACGGATCAGCCGGTCTTGAGCCCACTGCCGAGGACAAGCTGCTTAAAGCTCCCGTCGCGCCCGGTTACTCCTTTGCGTTCTCGACCCCACGCTCGCAATGGCAGGCCGGCACCATGCCCCACATCTACCAAATTGACCCCGCATGGTCGGAGCTGCCCTATGCCGGTGGCACTATTCGCGAAAACGCTTGCGGTCCCACTTGCCTCACCATGGTCTATATCTTTAAGACCGGCCACACCGATAAGACGCCGGTCGATATATGCGCACTGGCCGAAGCCGGCAACTACGCCCCCACCGGTGCCACCGAGTGGTCGTTTATGACAGGCGGTGCGTGGCAGCTGGGGCTCAACGGAACACAGCTCTATAACGATCGCGAATCGATTACCCAAGCACTTCGCTCGGGTGTGCCCGTCATCGCCGCAGTGCGACCCGGTACGTTTACCAACGTAGGCCACTACATCGTGCTCTACGGCATCGACGACGCCAACCGGATTGGCGTCTGCGACCCCAACTCGGCCAGCCGCAGCGCCCGCCGCTGGGGCGTCGTAGAGGTCCTCAACGAAGTCGAAGCCATGTGGGCCTACTACTAGTCATTGAGGACAGACTTAAATGAGTGGTCATTGGGGACGCTCTTGTTTGACTAGTCATTTAAGAACGTCCCCAATGACTAGGTGAATAGCAAAAGCCCCGCAGTCGGAGCGGACTGCGGGGCTCATGAAGAGAGGCTAGTTTGTGGGCGCCTTGCCTGGCGCCCACGAGAGAGGCAACAGAGTAGAGACTACTCGTGGATGCGGGTACCGGAGAGGCCGGCCATGGTCTCGGCGGCCTTGTCCAGGGCGCCGATGATGCAGGTGCGGCCCTTGCCTGTCTCTTATACACATCTGA
>USPH01000040.1 GCA_900556515.1 uncultured Collinsella sp. | reverse complement strand
GGGGGAGACGGGGACGCTGCCCCCGCCGCCCGCCCCGCCGCCTCCGATGCTGCCGGCAGACGCTACCGCTTCGCCGCATCGAGCTCCGGTCATCTGTGCCATTTCGGGTTCGGGCGGTTGCGGCAAGTCGACGATCGTTGCCACCATGGCACACACATCGTCGCTGTTGGGCTTGCGTGCCGCCGTGCTCGACCTGGACCTGATGTTTGGAAACCTTTACGACTTGTTAGGCGTCGATGCTCCGCGCGATATGGCGGCACTTATCGAGCCGTCGGCGGCGGGCGTGCTCGCCGAGCCAGATATCGTAGCCGCATCGATGCGCGTGGCGCCGGGCGTTACGCTCTGGGGTCCCGTCGCGGCGCCCGAGCAAGCCGAGCTCATGGCACGTCCGGTGGAGCTACTGCTTGATGTTCTGCGTCGCGAATCCGACGTGGTCTTTATCGATACCTCGGTCTTTTGGGGCGACGCCGTGGCGGCTGCGGTGGCGGCGAGCGACCGTTGCCTGGTCGTTGGCGATGCGGCGGTGTCGTCCGCGACATCGGCGTCGCGCGTCATTGAACTGGCAAGTCGAGTAGGTGTGCCGCGCACGCGCATGAGCGCCGTGTTCAACCGGTTCGGTGCGCGCGGGGCAGACGAGGACGTCGCCATGCGCTTTGAGATTGCCTGTGCGTTGAGCTCCAAGATTCGTATCGCCGATGGCGGGCAGGATCTCGCCGCGCTCATGGCGTTTGGGCGCGCCGACGAGGCAGTGGGGCAGACCAGCGCTTTTGCGACCAGCGTGCGCGAGGCCACGCGCGAGATGCTCGTGGAACTGGGGTGCGCCGTCGGCCCTTGGAGCGATATGGTCGCCGACCGTGCAACGCGTACCGAGCGCCCACGTATCCGCCTTCCCTGGTCGCGCGAGGGTGATCAGCGATGAGCCTGCAAACAAGGATTAAGGCTGCCGGCGCTGCAGCGGCGGCAGCGCCTGTAGATGCGGGGCGTCGCCGCGCGGTGAAACGACGCACCAAGCGCGCCGTGATGGACCGTATGGGTTACGACGAAGTGGCGCGTATCAGCGCCTATATCGACCCGGCACTTGCCCGCTCGGAATTGCGTCCCGCGGTGGAGGCGGCGCTCAATGTTGAGGAGCCGACCGATCTCGCGACGTCCGAGCGCGAGATCATCATCGACGAGATTTTGGATGACGTGGTGGGTTTGGGGCCGTTGCAGCCGCTCATCGAGGACGACACCGTTACCGAGATCATGATCAACGGCTGCCGTTCGGCTTTCTTTGAACGCGGCGGCGTCTTGTACCCCATCGAGCATGCGTTTGAGGATGATGAGCAGATCCGTGTGCTTATCGACCGCATCATCTCGCCACTTGGCCGCCGTATCGACGAGCGCAGCCCCATCGTCAACGCCCGCCTCAAAACGGGCTATCGCGTCAACGCGGTGATTCCGCCTGTGGCGATTGACGGACCGATTCTCACCATCCGAAAGTTTTCGGACCGCATCTGCTCGCTGGACGAGCTTGTGGGGCTGGGGTCGCTGCCGCTTTGGTATGCGCAGCTGTTGTCGTGCGCGGTGTCGCTGCGACAGGACCTGGCGGTTGCGGGAGGCACGGGATCTGGTAAGACCACCCTGCTCAACGCGTTGTCATGCGAGATTTCCACCGGCGAGCGCATCGTGACGATCGAGGACTCTGCCGAGCTCAAGTTTGCGCATCATCCGCACGTGGTGCGCCTAGAGGCGCGCGAGGCTTCAATTGAGGGCGAGGGCGCGGTGACGATCCGCGACCTGGTGACCAATGCCCTGCGCATGCGCCCCGACCGCATCGTGGTGGGCGAGGTGCGCGGTGCCGAGTGCTGCGACATGCTGCAGGCCATGAACACGGGCCACGACGGGTCGCTCACCACACTTCATGCGGGTTCAGAACAGGAGACCGTGGTGCGTCTGACGTTGCTTGCACGTTATGGCATCGATCTGCCGAGCGAGCTCATCGAGGAACAGATTGCCATGGCGCTCGACGGCATCGTGATGTCCGAGCGCCACGCCGATGGCAGGCGCTTCGTCTCCTCGTATTCGGGGGTGCGTCGCGCCGCGTCGGGCGGCGTAGAGCTCGAGCGCTTTGTGACTTTCGATGCCGCCGAGCGCACCTGGACGCTTGACCGCGAGCCGCCGTTTATCGCAGAAGGCCTGCGGTCGGGGACGCTCACACAAGAGGAGGTGGACGAATGGAGGTCGCTGTGCCCCTCGTCGTAGGGGGTTTGGCAGGGTTTTCTGTTGCGACGGCGTGCGGGGCGGAACCTCGTGTGCCGCAGGTGCCGCCGGCGGAGCTGGCGCGTCAGGCGCTCGAGACGGTGGCAGAGAAGCTGCCGCGTGAGCTGGTGGAAAACGATCTGCTGAAAAAGATCGCCCGTTCGTGGGCATCGCTGGCTCCGGCGCATCGCCTTGGCCTCGTGATCGAAGATGCTTCGGGACGTTTGGCGTTTCTGCTGCTATCGAGCGGTGTCTGCTGCGTTTTACTAACGATGGTGTCGTTATCGCCCCTCGGATTTGCCTTGGGATTTGTTGCTCCGTTTGCCGTTGGCGCCGCTCGGGATGGCTTTGAGAGCCGGCGCGAGCAACACGATGCAGAAGAGGCAATGCCCGAGGCGTTTACCGCACTTTCCATGTCGCTTGCCTCGGGACATTCGCTGGCCCAGGGCATGCGCTTTGTGGGCGCTCATGCGCAAGAGCCAGTACATACCGAGTTTTTGCGGGTGGCGGCGGCGATCGATTGCGGCATCTCGGCGACCGACGCGCTCGATGACTTGCTCGTGCGTATCGACGCCCCCGGTCTTTCGCTTGTGACCTTGGCGCTTAAGGTGTCTCAGCGCACCGGCGCTCCGCTTGCCGACTTACTGTCCGAGGCGTCGAGCATGGTGGGGGAGCGCATTGAGCTCAAGCGCCGCCTGGATGTCAAGACGTCGCAGGCTCGCATGTCTGCGCATATGGTCGCGGCGATGCCGGCGGGCATGTGCGCGGTGTTGGCGCTGCTTTCGGCAGATTTTCGTCGCGGTCTTGCGACGCCTGCCGGCGCGGGCGCTGTGGTGCTGGGTCTTGCCCTCAACGCCGTTGCCCTGGTGGTTATCCGGCGCATTATGCGGGTGGAGCTATGAGCGCCCCGGTTGCAGTTGCGGCTTGCCTGTGCGCCCTGAGTGTATTTGTCGCGACGGGTTTGGATCGGGCGGATGCACGCAAGATCGCAGAGGCCTGCAAGCGCGAGGCGGTGCTGGTCGCTGCCGCGGGTCGCTCGGTGGTCGATGCTCTGACCGCGCGAGTGAAGGGCGCGGTTGGAGCGGGCGGCCCGGCGCGAGTGTCGCTCGGCGAAGTGTCCGAGATGATTGATGTTGTGCGCTTGGGTCTTTCGGCCGGTCTTTCGTTTGATGCGGCGCTTGAGATTTTCTGCGCCAACCGCCGGTCAGTGCTGGCTCTTCGCCTTGAGCGCGCCTGCATGGCGTGGCAGGTGGGCGTGGACACGCGTGAGGACGAGTTGTTGGCCGCCGCGCGCGACCTGGACGTGCGAGCGCTCGAGACCTTTGCCATCACGGTGGGGCAGGCGCTCGCCCTGGGTGCCCCACTTGCCGAGACGCTGGCCGCTCAAAGTCGCGAGATCCGTGCGGCTCATCGCGCCGCGGTCGAGCGCGAGATCGAGCGTGCGCCCGTCAAGCTGCTGATTCCCACCGGCACGCTCATCTTGCCGGCGTTGCTTCTGTCCATATTGGGCCCGCTGCTGGGAGCAGGCGGGATGATGTAGGGAGGAATACATGAACACGATGACTGACGCTGCTGGCAAGGTCCAGGGCTGGGCGTTTTGCCGGGCGGCACATGTTCGTCAGCGCGCCAAGGAACTATTGCAGGAGGAGAGTGCACAGGGTACCACCGAGTATGCCATCTTGGTCGGCGTGCTCGTGGTGATCGCGATTATCGCCATCGTCGCATTTAAGGGCAAGGTCCAAGATCTATGGAACGCTATCAGCGAGGGCATCAACAGCCTGTAGAGGGCGAGCGCCCCATCGGGGTGCTGCTGGTGTTTGCTTGCCTGACCGTGGCGATAGCGGCGGTGCTTTGGGGGCTTAACGCCGCGCGGCAGCAGCGTCCTGGGACCGCCTCCGATTTGGGCTCAGATTCGGCGGTGGCGTCTCAAAAAGATGAGATGCGAGATGCGGA
Organism: uncultured Collinsella sp.; assembly: GCA_900556515.1. Classification (GTDB taxonomy): domain Bacteria; phylum Actinomycetota; class Coriobacteriia; order Coriobacteriales; family Coriobacteriaceae; genus Collinsella. The sequence goes on along the minus strand of USPH01000040.1, from coordinate 4,799 downwards.
CGATTCGGATGTCGCTGTCACGGCGCAAACCTTTCTGCGGACGCTCGACAAGCGGTCTGGCACTGCGACGGATTCGCCTGAGGGCAACGCGATTGCGGTCCGGCTTGCATGGTCCGAGGACCGACCGATGACCGAAGCGGCGGCGGATATGCTGCGTGCCTATCGCGAGGTACCCACGGCGCAACTTGCTCTGAGCGGCTATCTCGACATCAAGGGAAACGTGTGGGGCGCCATCGTGCGCGACGGACGCGGCTGGGTCGATATGGTGACAATTGCCGCGGATGCTGGCGATGCTTCGTGTCGTCTGCGCGCCGTGCGCCTGAGCCCGCAGGCAACGGACTCAAAGGAGGGATCGTGAAATGCATGATGTCCTGCGTGAGGAATCTGCCCAGGCGACGGTCGAATACGCCATTGTCACGGTGGCGCTGTTATCGATCGTGCTGGCGATCGCGGGACTTTGGCGTGCCGGCACCGATGGGCGCTTGGCGGCGCTGGTTGAGCGGGCGGCATCCCATAGCGTTGCCTCGACGTCGGTTATCGACGCCGCTGCGGCCGCTAAGGACATCGCGTTGTATTGATATCGCGCGTGAGGACCGGGCGCAGTCTACGGTCGAGGCCGCTTTTTTGCTGCCGACGTTTCTGACACTCATCCTTCTCGCGCTGCAACCGGTGTGCCTGCTTTATACGCGCGCGGTCATGGAGTCTGCCGCCGCCGAGACCGCGCGGCTCATGACCACGACGGCGGCGGAGGACGACGATCTTAAGGAGTTCACCCGCCGCCGACTTGCCGCAGTGCCCAACGTTTCGATCTTTCATGCCGGCGGGCCGTTGTCGTGGGATATCGAGCTTGGCCGGGCCGGTGCGGGTGGCGTCTCGTCCGTGTCCGTTTCCGGCGAGGTCAAGCCGTTGCCTGTAATCGGTGCGTTTGCGCAGGCTATGGGTGGTACCGCCGAGGGCGGCTACGTTGAGCTCAAGGTCGATGTCTCGTATCAATCGCGTCCCGAATGGCTGGAGGGAGATTATGATTCGTGGATTGCTGCATGGGATTAAGTGTTTCTGGTCTAGACGCGTTTTGACGCACCGTCCGAGCTGCCATCGCAAGCGAGGCGGCTTTATGGGTCGAGCCGGTGTCGATCTGTTTATCGAAGACGGCGCCTATACCACGCTTTCTTCTGCCGTGGTCATCCTAGTGGTGCTCACATTGTTGTTTTCGTCGACCGCGGCGATATGGAGCATGTCGCGTGCCGGGGATACCCAGGTGGCGGCTGATAGCGGCGCGCTGGCGGGTGCCAACGTAGTGTCGTCCTATCATACGGCTGCCACGGTGGTTGATGCGAGCATCTTGAGTCTGGGGCTGGCGGGGTTTGCCACGATCGGGACGGGCCTGGTCGCCATCCTCATCCCGGGTGCCGAGCCGGTTGCCGGCAATATGGTCGACACCGGGATTGAGATCATTAAAACGCGCAACAAGTTTGCCAAAAGCGCATCGGAAGGCTTACAGAAAATCGAGACGGCTCTGCCGTATCTGATCGCCGCGCGTGCCACGCAGGCGGTGTCGGCGCAGGATACCGATAGTGTGACCTATACCGGTACGGCGCTTGCCGTGCCCAGGACATCCGAGTCTGACTTCGCTGCGCTCAAAGGATCAGAGATCTCGACCGATACCATTAAAGACACATCAGATGATTTAGAGTGTGCGGCCGAGGAGCTGCGGAAGGCTTCTGAGGACACGGCGAAGGCTAAAGAGCGTGCTTGGCTGGCGGATTGTGGTGGGTCTGACAAGAGCTCGGTCAGCAGCTGTTCTTGCATGTGGGAGCGTGCGAAAAGTCTAACGGATCTCTCTGGTGCTCAAAATCCGCATTACACTTCGAGCGTTACGTGGGAACCGCAAGTGGCGTTCGATCGCGCGAAGGCCTACTATCGCCAGCGCCTGGCAAATGAGAAACCGCTTGGCGAGGGTCCGGAAAAACAGGCAGATTCTGCTGCACGAAAGGTGTTCTTCGCTTATGCGAGCGAAGAAGTCGAGCGAGCATATATAACTGAAGAGGACGGCAAAGTTTCCGCCCACATCCCTTTCCTTCCGCGAAATCCAGATGAGGCGCGGACGACTGAGCTCTATACCGATGCGCGCTGGCCCACGAGTGAAGTAGATAAAGTTACCTATTTGCATTATGGGACTGACTGTCCAAATTACAAAAAAGGAAAGCCGGGTGGGCTGGCGTCCGTCGCAGATTTTGACGGTCACGAAACGTGTAGCGAATGCCATTTCGGTGTGTCGTCTTTAGGGTACGTTGCGATTGCAACGACTTCTGTCGAAAGGGGCTTCGAGTACCACTTCGATAAGTTCAAAGAGGCTCTGGAAGACTACGTCGACTGCCGCAACAAAGAACTCGAACTTGAGCGTCAGACCGAGGATGAGGCCGACCGTGCGAGCAATGCGTTTGACCAGGCCATTAAAGCGCTTTCGGGCGAGCGTCCGCGTATCGCTCCGCCCGGTCGCAACGGCGTGGTCGCCTTTGCGGTTTCGGGTGCCATCTCGAGCCCCGATGAGCTCAACTCTTCGTTTAACACGGCAGTCAGGCTTGGCGATCGCGGTGCCATCTCTGCCGCGGTGCTGGCGCCCGATGAGGCGACGGCGCAAAACAACGTGCTTTCGCGATTTTTCTCGACATTGAAGGAACGCTCGGGTGGCGTTGCCGGCGTACTCGATGGCGTCATGGATGTCTGGGGACGGCTGCTTGTGGGATACGGAGACATCCAAGGTTCGGCCGACGAACTTATGGACGAGATGATTAAAGGCCTAGGAGGGGGCAGCGGCGCGTTGGGCTCCATTGCATCGTGGCTCGGCGATACCGTTTCGGCGTCCGTGGCGGCGCTGGGTTTGGAACCGTGCGACTTGCGCCTGCGGAAGCCGGTGCTGACTGATTCCGCCAACGTCATTAAGAGCCCGGGGTCTGACATTGCTGGTCTCTCTCAAGCGCAAGACAAACTGCGAAGTATTCCGTTGGGCGTGACCGATCCCAAGGCGCTTTGCGAGGCGTTGGAATATCAAGTCGAACGCACCATCAGCGGTACGGTGTTCACGCTTACGGAGATTCCTCTGCCCGGCGGCGGCTCCATCCCGCTCACCGTCGATGTCGCCACGCTGGTTGGCGCTCTGGGCGGTGGGTCGTAATGAGTATCCGCATGCGTCTGCGCGAGGAGCGCGCCCAAGCGACGGTGGAGATAGCAGTGGTTACGCCCGTTTTGCTGGTGCTGGCACTCATTGTGTACAACGTCATGATCTATGCCAGCGCTGTCGCGCGCTTCGACCGCGTGGTGCCCGACATCGTGTTGGCGCACGCCGTGGCGCCGAGCGGGGAGGGCGACGAAAGCTCTGTCGATGCCTCGGCGACGGTCCAGACTCAAATTCTGAATGCCATGGAAGGCTATGACTTGCAGATCGAAGTGTCGAGCGAGCAAGGCGCGGAGGCATCGGATGGTGGTCTGCTCTCCCTATCCGGTACGTTTAGGACCTACACCTGCACCATGCACTATGAGCCGTGGCCGACTTCTCTCAGCATCGCTGGCGTTCCGCTGGGGGCGCCGACAACGTTGTCGCACGAGCGCGCGGTGACGGTCGATCCATGGCGTCCGGGGGTGGTCATGTGACCGCGGTCTCGTCCTACATCGCCTACGCGCGGGCACTCAACAGGCTGGGTTGGACGCCGGCCGAGTTTGCGGTGGCGGAGTCGTTTGTCGTGCGCCTGCGCGGCATGCTGGGACGGCGTCCGGTTGCCGCCAACGGCCTGCCGCTCGTCATGGCGTTTCCGCACTGTTCCTCGGTCCACACGTGTTTTATGGCCTATCCCATCGATATCGCCTTTATCGATGCGCGCGGCTATGTCCTCGTATGCTACGAAAACGTACGTCCCTGGCGTATGTGCTCCTGCCCCGGCGCCTGGGCCGTACTAGAGCGTCCTTCAATCATTGTTTCGACCCCTGCTCTCCAACGCGTGCCGGCTTAAGAATTGGCGACAGCGGACTTTCGTCATACGAAATTGGGTAAGATGGAGGAGAAGATGCATGGATGTTGAGATCCATCCCAACGCTAAAAAGCACCTGACGGAAAAGCAGGTGCTTAGCGCTTGGCTTGCGGTTACTGAGTGCATTCGTCGCGAGTCGAAGGACGAGCCGCCGAGATGGCTTGCGATTGGATGGCTCCCAGACGGACGAAGCGTGGAGCTTGTCGCGGTCGAGCTTGTCCGTGGGTGGCTTATCATTCATGCCTTGTCTCCAGTCCAGAAGAAATTTTGGCAGGAGATTGAACGGGCTCGGCAAAGGGGTCGATGATGGGTAAGACGTATACGGCCGCTAATGGTCAGGTTGTAACGGATGAAATGATTGACGCGTGGTGCGGGTCGTACGAGCGCGGAGAGTTTCCGGATGGCGAACACACCGTTGGTGGGATCGTGCATGGACGGCCCCCACTCTCAGGTGAGGGGACGGCAACGCTGTCGGTCAAGATTCCTCTGGGAATGAAGGAGGCCATTCGTCGACGGGCGGCTGCCGAGGGGATGACGCCAAGTGAGTTTGCCCGTGCGGCTCTGAGCGAAAAACTTCTTGCTGCCGGCTGATGCCTCTGACGTGCCGATTTAGAGAACCGAGGCTGTGCTCAAAAACTTTTTTGAAATTCTCGGTTGACCGGAACGCGTCCTTGGTTATACTAATCAAGCCTTGAAACAAGGCACACCTCAAATGGCTGGGTAGCTCAGTTGGTAGAGCAGAGGACTGAAAATCCTCGTGTCAGGGGTTCGATT
>USPH01000039.1 GCA_900556515.1 uncultured Collinsella sp. | reverse complement strand
GCCCGTGGGTTATACCCTAAGAGCAAACCACCCTTTTTAAGGGTGGTTCTGATTGGAGGAGAACGCATGCGGCCCGGTGGCACTCAGACAAAGCGCGGCGCCGCGGTGCGCATGCGATGCCGACTGGGCTTGGCTCCGCGGGCGTACGCACTGCTATCGTGCTCGTTGGTGCTGGTCATAGCTGGCGTTTCTGCCTATGGCATGACCGTGCCGTCCATGATACAGGCGCATGCCGCACGCGAACCGCGCGTGGGGCATGAGGTCAAAAGTGATCTGGGCACCACGACTGGATATGCTTGGGCAAGTGTGGTCGGGCATATTGTGTTTGGCACCGACGATGCGGACGGCGCCGAGGTCCCGGACAACGAAGTCACGCTTGCCAATGGCAAAACCATCGTGCTCACCAACACCAAGATCATCGATCGGTTGTCCAACAATAGCGTGGCGGCAACGGTGAATAAGGTCGAGCAGCAGAAGGGGCAGGACGCCCAGCAGTCCGGAAAGCCCGGTAGCTCGGATACTTCTGGCTCCGGCTCGGATTCATCGAGTTCGGGCGGCGGCTCTGGGTCGGGTTCCTCTACCGGAGGGTCTGGAAACGGCGGCTCGACGGGCGGCAACACTGACAACGACACAAACTCCGGTGGCCTTTCCGCTGCTGAAGAAGAGAGCATTCACAGTTGGCTTGTGACCAAGTACAACATGCTCGGCGGCTATGTTTCTCGTGCCAATGACGTGGTCTCGACCTATAACTCTACGGGAGATCCCAGACCGTGCGACAGCCTGGCGAATGACATGTTTGCCATCCGTGCTGAGTTCGGTCGACAAAGGTTCTCGACCGAATCTAAGTGGTATCAGCAGTATGCCAATCTGTGGGGCTGTTACACCAACCTATGTCAATGGGTCGGCCATTACGGCGATGATGACGTCGCGCTCGGTAACTTCAACAATAACGTGGCGGCGCTTGCCCTATGATGACCGATCTTGCATCCACCACACCACAATCGCTCGGTCGCGATCCCATGGTCGGCCTGCGCCTGGCGCGTGTCGACGGGTTTGAGCCGGCCATTGCGCTCGGTCAGGACGAACTGCCTGCCTATCTGCGTCGTTTTACGATGCTGTTTGCCGACGATGCCACCATGCGCCGTGGCGGTATCGGCCGCGTGACGCGTGCCGTCAACGCCCAAGGCGAGGCCGTGGCACTCAAGCAGCTCATCTTGCCGACGCGCGATGAGTTTGACGACGATGCCGCTCACGAGGCGCTGGTCGCCAAGTTCAAGGCAGCGTTTCGCGAGGAATACGAATGCCATCGCGCCCTTTCGGGCCTTAAGGGCTTTCCCCGCCTCTATGGCTGGGGCGAGGTCGACGGTGTGCCTGCAATTGTCATGGAATGGGTCGAGGGCGAGACGCTTGCCCGCTTGCGTTCGCGACTCGCCGTGGACGATGCCGGACGCCTGTCGCCGCTTGTGGCGGCGCGTCTGGGTCGCGACCTGTTCGATCTGCTCTGCCGTATGAGCCTGGTGGGTGAGGGCTTTGTCCATCGCGATATCTCGCCCGCTAATATTATGGTGCGCACGGCGCGTCTACCGCTTGACCGGCAGCTTGCCGAGGGCACCTTTGACCTGTGCCTGATCGACTTTGGCTCGTCGCTGGCGCTTGAGCCTGCGTCGGCCGTGGCCGGTACCGGCGGCAAGGCATCCTTTACCGAGCGCTATGCCACGCTGCGTCGCGCGACGGTTGCCTATGCCCCGCCCGAGATGCTCACCGACGATATTCCCGATCTGCGCGCTTTGCGTATGTCGCCGGCGATCGACGTCTATGCCGCGGCAAGCACGGTTTACGAGCTCATTGCCGGCGTCGCGCCATACGAAGCCGCGCCGAGCACTTCGGGCACCTCGGGTTCGCGCAAAAAGACGCGCGACATCGCGAGCCCCTACCGTCTCAAGATGGACACGCGGCCCGACTATCCCATTGGTGCCCATGCGCCCGGTTGTGATTTGACTCAGCTGCTTCGTCGTGAGCCCGATGTGGCGCTCGCCGCGGCCGAGCAGGCCCAGCAGCTAGGGCTTGAGCCGGATTCCGAAGAGCTACGCGATGCGCTGGCGTTTGTCGATGCCCAGCTGTTCGACGTGGTGATGGCCTGTCTGTCCAGCCATCAAAAAGATCGTCCCGAGCCGGCGGCGGTCGAGGCGGCGCTCTCAGCGTTTTGTGACCACTATGCGCAAAATGTCGGCCGTTCGCTCCGCGGCGAGCCGCTCACGCCGTGCCCCATGGATGCGTCTGGCCGCGCGGTTCGTCGCGCGCTGATGGTCGGCGCGACGGTCGTCTGTGGCGTGGTTTGGGCTGTGATCGTGGTTTCGGCCGCGCTGCTGGCGTCGGGCGCTCGCGTGACGGCGACTTTGGGATCGCTCGTGTGGTCTGGGTCGCTACCGGGTATTATTGCCGCACTGGCGTTGGCGCTGCCAGGCATAGCCGGCGTTGCCGCGGGGGCGCTTGCGCGCGATCGGCGCTCGGGCTTCCTGCAGGGTGTGCTTGCGCTTTCTGCCTGCGAGGTTCCGGTGCTGGTTGTGGCTGCATGTAGCGTATTTTCCCAACGCGCCGTGATGGGCGGCCTTGTTGCCGCTCTGGTTGCAACCTATACGCTTACGTGGTTTTTGCTTGCGATGGGCTTTGCCTTTGAACTTCCCGTTTCGGCACCGCGACGCACAAAAGCCCAGATGGCGACTCCGCTTGCCGGTGGAGCCGCAGCTGCCCGTACTTTTGGCGGACCTGTCGAAGTATCGTCCGATTCTATTTCTACGACTAAGGAGGCCTAGGTCATGGCATCTCAAGTTGAGCTCACCCCATGCGGGGCCATGTTTGACATCTTTAAGCGCGCGGCGCATCTGAGCCATATCGAGCTGTGCGGCTTGGTGCTTTCGTCCCGTCCGCTCGCCGACGGCCGCAGCCCGCAGAGCCGAGCCGCCGATCGCTCTTGGGTTTCCCGCTTTATCGTTCGCGCGCCGGTCGGCACGCTTCAGCATCGCTACTTTGCCGAATACGGTACCTCGGCTGCGCGTATTATGTCGCAACTGGCCCTGCGCCAGCGCAATCCCATGGACTCCACGGCTGTGATCAATATGGTGTGCGGTCCTGCAGGTGAACCGATGGTACGCGCGCTCGAAGAGTGCCACCAGGACACGAATCTCTATCGCAACGCGCTCGATCGCCTGTCCCAGGCGGCGGAACTCATGCCCGCCGAGCGCGCCGAGGCCGTGCTGGTGCTGTTTGTCGCCGTCGGTTGTTCGGCGGATGTGCGGTCCTCGGTGAACTATGCCATCGACTACGCGCACGCGACCTGTGGCGGAGGCACATCCACGCCGCGTTCGCTTGGCGTGTCGATGACCGCGGGCGAACGCGAACCCGCCCCGGCGCACCCCTTGGGCTTGCTGCGCGTACAAAACAGTTTTGTCGTGAGCGCCCCGCGCTGGATTCAGCCGAGTGAGCAGGGTGTTGAGATTGGCGCGCTGGCCACTGGCGAGGGCGATATTACCGACGTCGGCGACGATGTCTCGGCCCGCCATGCCCATATCTGGTGCGATGCTCAAAATATCTGGCACGTCGAGGACTTGTCGTCCACCAACGGAACCGTGGTGGTAAACGGGGCCACGCGCGTCTGCATTCAGGTCGAACCCGGCCGTTCCGCCCAACTCAATCCCGGCGACGAGCTCAAGCTCGGCGAATCCACTACCTACGCCATTCTCTTCGGTGCCCTCTAGCCGGCAGATGGGGACGTTTCTTTTCTGCCGGCACTTGGGGACACTCCTCGGCGCGCCAGAGCCAGTCACCCGGGGATGGAGGGGCCATTTTGGCCCTTGGCGGTCAGTCGGGGCGAAACTAGAAGATCTTTCCGATTCGCGGCTGTTCATGCTTGTAGGGCATCTAAAACAATAGGATGTTATTCTGGAATATGCCGGGTGCGTGAACTTGCCTGTCTTAGCCTTAATAAGGTATAGGGGGGTTTGGCTCAGGGGTTCCGTCTTGTTCTTCAGCGCAGTATTGTGGGACAGATTTGCTGAGATTGGCGCCTTACACCGCAGAGCGCACGGAAGGCTCTCGATTTGTGTTCTGGCCCCAGAATACAGGGCCTGATACTTACCAACTGTGGCATGGATGTAACATCTGTAGAAATCAACCCTTTTGTTGTCGACCTTTGTAAGAAAAACACTGCCATCAACTCTTTGGATGACGAAACTAGGGTGCTTGAGGGGAGCCTTTACTCCCCTCTGAGAGATGACTCATGTTTTTCGCTTGTCGTTGTGAATCCTCCGTTACTGCCGATTCCGGATGAGATTCCTTATCCCTTCGTTTGAGATGGAGGACAATCGGGTCTGGATAAAACACTTCGTATTCTTAAGGGTGGCGATACGCATTTAGAGAAAAACGGTAAATACTGCTAATAGGGGTGACGACGATGGTGCAGGGGCGACCCGCGATGCTCTCATCAATACGTCGGATACTTGGGAAATCAGGTCTAGATGCATGTATGATGATGCTGTGTGGCTATTCAATTAATCCGCGTTCCGAATGGGTGCAGGGTATAGCTGCGACATCGTATGCTTTTGACCCGGCGCGATACTCAGATATTTCTGAGGCGGTTGACGAAGTTTATACGCACTATGCCGCGCAAGGCGTTTCGGAAGTTTGCACATCTACGTTACGGGCTTAGGTTTCTTCAAGCGAGCAGGCCGGTTGCGTTATTTCGAGCGATTTTTCTAGTCTAGACGACAAAAGGCAAAGGATTTGATGGGTATAAAACGCGGACGTTTGTGGGCGGATGCTCAAATCTATTGTGGCAATCGGGCGGTTGAAAAAGATATTTCAACCGCCCGATTGCCAGGTTCGTCGGAGGAGATGTCCGATTCCGACTCTCTTGTAGGAAGAGCTTGAGATCGTATTGGCCCAAGGCAATCTTAAAGCAGTCTCATTGGCAAATCTTCGCTCCTGTTGTGTTGAGGTGTAAGGTATCAGTGATTGATGTTTTGTGGCGGGTAGATTGGGGCCTTCCTTGATTCGATGCGTTCTCTCGAGGTTCATCAGAGCAAAAGGGGCTTTCGTCTTCATTGCTATCACGGTGATTGGAACCGCTCTCTCCTATGCCATGCCATACGTGAACGGGAAATTCTTAGATTTTCTTCTCGGTAACCGCAGCGAAAGAGACGCCGTACTCTTCGCGCTCCTGGTTGCGTCAATAGGAGTTTTCTCCACCCTCTTTACTTATTTTGCAGGAACACTTTCCATTCGCATAACCACGAGACTTTCCTTTGATCTTCTCAGGGAGGCCGTCTTGCGTTTTGAAAGAGACGATTACTTGGTGAGTCGGACCATCGATCCAGCCTATACAACGCAACGGATTATTTCCGACTCCAGCGTGGTCTCATCCTTCGTTTTGGCGAATTTTATCAGTGCGCCGCTGTCCATTGTAGCCATTCCCATCGTATTGCTTATCATATGGTCAATTGATTCAACTCTCGCGGTGTTTTCCATCATTCTCCTCATCGTGTATTTCTGTGTAATTACTGGGTTGAGGAAACTTTTGTATAGGGTCACGTATGAGAAGAAAGAGGCGGACAGCGCCTTTTACGCAGCAATTGCATCGCAGCTTAATCAGATTCTCAACATTCAACTGACATCTTCGTACGGCAAGAGCGAACAAGCGCTCGACGCTGGGTTTAAGAGCTATTTTCCCAAAGTTTTGCGCTCCGGAAAGCTATCATATTCTCTGACATCGCTCGATGGTCTTTTCGCAGCGTTGTTTCAAGCGGTGATACTTGTTGTTTCCGGAGTACGAATCATTAACGGAACTATGTCAATAGGCGAGTACACTATCATCGGTACATACTTCGCGGTTCTCTTTAAGACTTTGAAAAGTATGATGTCATTGTTCAAATCCTATCAAGATGCCAAAGCATCATGGGATAGGACGGCTATCGCGACGAGAGAAAAGGAGAGATCGGGGTGGAATCGGACCGATTTAGCTAAACTCGATGAAATAAATGACATTTCGGTATCTGATTTGGAATTCTCGGTTGCCCTTCCAGACGGATCTGTCCGAGAGGTCCTCGGCGGGTTTTCTTTCAAGTTTTCCGGTCCTGGTACATATTGCATAGTTGGGGAAAACGGAAGAGGCAAGACGTCACTTCTTTACTTGATGCTCGGGCTATACTCATCGAAAGGCAAAGTAAAATACAACGGCGTGCCAATCGAAGAATGCGACTTGGATTACATACGTGCGAGAGAGATATCGTGCTGCCCACAGTCGTGCTTCGCGCCGGACGAAACGGTGAAAGAGCTGTTAGAGTATTTCGACACGCCCTTTTCTTCCTATCACCGGGGTGTAGATGGCCTACTTTCGCTGGAAAACAGCGTGAAGGAGTTGCTCGGGAAACGTTGCTCCGCGCTTTCGGGCGGTGAGCTGCGCCGAGTGTACTTATGGTCGGCGATTTCACGCAAGTCGTCAGTTTTGGTACTCGACGAGCCCACGACTGGGTTAGACGCTGTAAGCCGCGCCGAGCTTGCGGCCTATGTTAAGCGCAACAAGCAAAGCCAGCTGATCATCGTTGTCTCTCACGATGACGAGATGGTCGGCGCGGTAGAAGGGGTAGTGGATTTAGGCAGCATGTACCAGGGTAAATGATGACAAGTGTAGTGCTACCCAACTGGCAGAGATAACAAAAAGGCGATGCAGATGCACGTAGCATTCAGGCGGTTCGGACTCGGTGCCTTCACGCCATCGCAACGCTTTCAGATATAGTTCTCGTTCTCTTACTAAAGGAGACTTTAGTCTACGTCATCTTGTCGAGACAGAGGTGAAGCGAAGTGTTGTCGCGACGTATCTTATTCCAGGTGGCTCAGTATCAGCGTGAGAATCGCACCAAAGTGTACTTACGATTCTCGTGTCCCACGGACAACATGAGCTGAGCATTGAGGTTCCACCCTTTGCTGCAACTACACGGGGTTGGACGGCAATGAATATGCCGGGCCGCATACCACGCGCAGCGGGGGTCCATGTCCCAGTATGTTGCCTACAGCAGCCTCGATGTCCACGCACACATCATCTCTGCCTTCGCGTTCAATCCATTTGCCGGAGAGTGCGAGGGTTGCCAGGCCGTAGAATTCGAGCCGAACAAATGAAATGCGGTATCAGCGCATAGGATTAAACTGACGATTGCTTTGCACTGAGAATACGCTTGGAAAGCCGCTATGGGTGGCGGCCCGGGTTAAATAGAGAAGCCCGTCCGATCACTTTCATGTGGCGAACGGTCGGGCTTCTTATTCCACTTGCCAATGCTCGGCTCATATTGGAAGAAAGCTACGCTAATGTTTGCGTGACACTCCTATTTTCTCCGAAGAAAGAGTCGGATAATGAAGAATAGAATTAAAAAAGGTGCCAGATATAACGCAAGTATAAAGGCTAATCCAACGAGACCTTGCAATAATGGCATAACTCCTCCCAGACACGAGATTTTGGTATTTGTTCCCATCTTATTCTGAATTGGACCAAATAGTTCCTAGCCACAAAACTACTCGTCAACTGGATCGCACCAATCTGCTGGCAAAACACAGCTTGATTCTTTATCGACATAGCACCAATCCGCAACAGGGCACTCGGCGATGTCGTAAAAATTGCATATATCAACTCCAAGACAACAAGGCTCAACGGGAGGATGTTCATTTGAACCAACAGGATGGATATGCTTCATAACAGCTCCTCACCTTAATCCAATTAGAGACTACGTTTGATCAATGCCACAGTGATCTACAACGCAGATGCTGCCGCCATCCATGTCATAGTCGCAGTAATCGTATGCACCACAGCCATCTGCTTTATCATAAACAGTACAGATGTCAGTAATGCCCAAGAGGCAGTCAAAAGACATCGGCTTCACGCCTGCCTCGTCGCCACTTCCTGGATTAATCGGATGAATATGCTTCACGACTACCTCCCTTTGAGTGCAGAAAAACCTCAATATTGAGTATAACAAACCAAGATGTCTAGTTCACCATATTTCTAGAATGGTTTCGGCGAATGTAGCAATAAGCTTCGCAGACGGTAATCAGAAGAACGAACACCTCCACAATGGTGACAGCAATGCGCTGAACCGCTTATTCCGATACAGTAGCTTTTCGTTGATTTTTCTCCTGCGAAGATGAGTGGCGGGAAATAAGGTCAAAAGCCATCTCGTAGCACATTTTTCTATATTCACATGATGCAGGGTGTAGACTCTTGGGCAAGTAGCCGTGCTCGTCTGCAGCCTCCCAGCTACAGCCCCCACCACAGAAAGACCGAGCCCAACAGTCCGTACAGTCAATTCTTTTTTCGACACCCTGACTCCAGTTTTCAATATACCTAGTTTCGTCAATTCCGGTGACGATGTTGCCCATTTTGAATCGCATCATCCCGACAAACCTGTGACAGGGGTATACGTCCCCTTCGGGAGTCACGGAAATAAAACGCCTGCCAGCCCCGCATCCGACAAAGGCGATCCTGTTGCTCATAATCAAATCAACTGCAGTTTTCAATGTTCTAAACAAGGGCTTTTCCCCTTGATCAATCTGTTTGAGATATTGATCCGCCAAATCTATTAGGCCCGCCCTGGTTTTGTTTAATGAGTGTTCGTCGAGTTTGATATTCTCATCGAATGAGCTCACGGGCGAGAAGTAAATCCTTCTGAAGCCCATCTCTTTAAACTGAAGATAGTCTTCAACAAGGTTACAGTTATTATTTGTTAAGGTCGCTCTTGCGCCGAAGGGGAACGACTCGGAAAAACGACGAACGTTTTTGTCGATATCGGAGAAAGAGCCGCCTCCCGTCTTATACGGGCGCGATGCATCGTGCTTGCATCCTGTACCATCGAGACTAATCAGAACAGAAAACCCGTGCTCCTTGAAAGAATTCACAGCAGTGTCATTCAAAAGCGTTCCGTTGGTCGTAATAGAATAGGTAAAGTTTCTAT
>USPH01000038.1 GCA_900556515.1 uncultured Collinsella sp. | reverse complement strand
GGTCTGGAGCAGATCCTTAAGAACAGCCTGACCACCCTTCCCATGGGCGGCGGCAAGGGCGGCTCCGACTTTGACCCCAAGGGCAAGTCCAACAACGAGATCATGCACTTCTGCCAGTCCTTCATGACCGAGCTCTATCGCCACATCGGCCCCAACACCGACGTTCCTGCCGGCGACCTGGGCGTTGGCGGCCGCGAGGTTGCCTACCTGTTTGGTCAGTACAAGCGCCTGACCAACGAGTGGACCGGCGTCCTCACCGGCAAGGGCCTCTCCTTTGGCGGCTCGCTCGCCCGTACCGAGGCCACCGGCTACGGTCTGGCCTACTTTGTGGACGAGTACCTCAAGAGCCGCGGCGACTCCTTCGAGGGCAAGAACGTCGTCGTGCACGGCTCCGGCAACGTCGCTATCTACGCCGTCCAGAAGGTTTCCCAGCTCGGCGGCAAGGTGCTGGCCTGCTCCGACACCCACGGCTGGGTCGAGGATCCCGACGGCATCGACTACACCGTGCTCGAGCACGTCTACAACAAGAAGCGCTCCGGCCACGACAAGGGCGTTACGCTCGCCATGTACGTTGACGAGAAGCCTAACGCCGTGTGGCACGAGGGCGACGGCCGCGGCGTGTGGCAGCTGCCCTGCGATATCGCACTGCCTTGCGCTCGCGAGAACACGCTGCTGCTCGAGGACGCCCAGGCGCTCGTCGCCAACGGCTGCAAGGTGGTCGGCGAGGGAGCGAACATGCCCACGACCATCGAGGCCACGACCTACTTCCAGGAGAACGGCGTCGCCTTTATGCCTGGTAAGGCTGCCAACGCCGGCGGCGTGCTCGTGTCCGGCCTGGAGATGAGCCAGAATGCTGAGCACCTGTCCTGGACCTTCGAGGAGGTCGACGGCAAGCTCGAGCAGCTCATGCGCGGCATGTTCCACAACGTGGACGACACCGCCAAGGAGTACGGCGAGGAGGGCAACTTCGTCATGGGTGCCAACATTGCCGGCTTCCTGAAGGTCGCCGACGCCATGCTCGCTCAGGGCGTCTGCTAAATCTTCGCTCGAAATAGCATGTGATGAGGCTCCCAGCCATTCCGGCTGGGAGCCTTTTCTATTCCGGAGGACTCCTCATAACTTGCGGTGATATACGGACTGTTAAGCGTCCCAGAACGGCTAATCAGTCCGTATATCACCGCAAGTTATGGATGGGTGGGTGGATTTTGTCCTAAAACGGTGTGCGGCCCCTCGTTTGGTACACTTAAAAGTACTGGACAAGTGAAGAGATGGGGGAGAACGTGCTCAAGTTCGGTACCTACGTCCGTGTTGGAAACGCGGCCGAAGCCTATGAGCTCTTACAGAAGAACCGCAACAACAAGATTGTGGGAGGCGGCATCTGGATGCGCCTGGGTTCGCGTCGCGTGGCGACGGCGATTGACCTTTCGGCCTGCGGACTCGATCAGATCGAGGAGACCGAGACCGAGTTTCGCATCGGTGCCACGTGCACGCTGCGCCAGCTCGAGCGCCATACTGGGCTCAACGCGCTTGTCAACCATGTCTTTGAGTTTGCCGTCCACGATATCGTGGGCGTGCAGCTGCGCAACACCGCCACGGTGGGTGGCAGCATCTACGGCCGCTTTGGCTTCTCGGACGTTCTCTCCGCCTTTCTCGCGCTCGATTCCTATGTTGAGTTGACGGGCGCCGGCCGCGTGCCGCTTGCGGAGTTCGTGGACATGGGTTACGTGCGCGACGTGATCGAGCACATCGTAGTCGTTAAGCACGACTACCGTGCGAGCTACGAGGCCGTGCGCAAGGCCGCGACCGACTTCCCCTCCTTAAACGTCACTGCCGCCTGGTGGAACAACAGCTGGCATGTCACCGTGGGCGCCCGCCCGCTGCGCGCGACCCTGCTGCAGGGCGAGGCATGCGGCCTTACTGCCGAGCAGCCTTCCGAGGACGAGCTTCGCGCTCTGGCCGCTTCTGTGCGCGCCCTGAGCTACGGCACCAACCTGTGGGGCTCGGCCGCCTACCGCCGCCGCATCTCGGCCCCGCTTGCCGTGCAGGCCGTGCGCCGCGCCGCCGGCATCGAGCTTTCGGCCGCGCTTGCCCGCGAGCTCGAGACCGTGCAGGTCCCCAAGTTTGCCACGGACGAGTATTCCTGCCGCCGCGTGCCCGGCGTCGATTCTAGCGAGGTGCGCTAATGGCTGCCAAACTCATCGATCTTTCCTTTACGCTCAACGGCCGTAAGGTCAAGGTTCAGATTGCCCCCGATACCATGCTCTTTGCGCTGCTGCGCGAGCAGGGCTGCGCGTCGGTGCGCTGCGCCTGCGAGACTACCAACTGCGGCCTGTGCACAGTGTGGCTCGACGGCGACCCGGTGCTGAGCTGCTCGGTTCCCGCCGCGCGCGTCGAGGGCCGCTCCATCACTACGCTCGAGGGCCTCAAGGCCGAGTCGGAGGCGCTCGCCCGCGCAATGGCTGCCGAAGGCGCCGAGCAGTGTGGTTTTTGCGCTCCCGGCCTCATCATGAACGTGCTGGCGCTCGCCCGTGCCGCCAAGGAGGACCCGAGCCTCGTCGCCACGCGCGAGGAGCTCTCGCGCCAGCTCGCCGGCAACCTCTGCCGTTGCAGCGGCTACGAGAGCCAGCTGCGCGCCATCGTTCGCTTTCTCAACGAGTCCGGCGTGCAGGTGGGCTTCGAGATGCCCGAGCTGCCGGTCAACGACACCAGCTGCGACGGCGTCTCCTACAAGCAGATCACTCACAAGCAGCCCAAGAAGGACTCGAAGGCCCTGCTCGAGGGTCGTCCCGTCTACACGGGCGACATGGTGCCCGCCGGCGCGCTCATCGTCAAGCTCAAGCGCAGTCCCTATGCCCGCGCCAAGATCCGCTCCATCGATACGTCGCGTGCCCTGAAGGTGCCCGGCGTGGTGGGCGTTTACACTTACGAGGACGTGCCCAAGCGCCGCTTTACCATCGCCGGCCAGAGCTATCCGCAGCCGAGTCCCTACGACCGCCTGATTCTCGAGAACCTCGTGCGCTACCAAAACGAGGAGGTGGCGATTGTCGCCGCCGAGACCGAGGAGGCCGCCGACAAGGCACTCAAGCTCATCAAGGTCGACTACGAGGTGCTCGAGCCGCTGCTCGACTTTACCCAGGCGCTCGATAACGACATCGTGGTCCACCCCGAGGGCGACGTGACCTTTATGTTCCCGCAGGGCGGCGACGTGTCCCGCAACCTGGTGTGCAGCGGTACCAGCGATTTTGGCAACCTTGACGAGGCGTTCGCCCAGAGCGACATTGTCTTTACCCGCACTTACACCAGCCAGGCCACGCAGACCGCACCCATGGAGACCTTTCGCGCCTTCGCGACGACCGACGCGTTCGGGCGTATTTCGGTGACCACCTCTACGCAGGTGCCCTTCCACGTGCGCCGCATGGTCGCGCAGTCGCTCGACATTCCGCAGTCGCAGGTGCAGGTCATTAAGCCGCGCATCGGCGGCGGCTTTGGCTCCAAGCAGACGGGCTGCTGCGAGATTTTCGTGGCATTCGTTACCCAGCAGACCGGCCGTCCGAGCTACTGCTGCTACACCCGCGAGGAGACCATCACCGCGGGCAACTCGCGCCACCAGATGCAGATGACCGTTAAGCTGGGCGCCATGAACGACGGCACCATCACGGCCATCGATCTGCACACGCTGTCCAACGCCGGCGCGTACGGCGAGCACGCTACCACGACGATCGGCCTTTCGGGCCACAAGAGCCTGCCCATCTACAACCATGTGAAGGCGAGCCGCTTTAGCTGGGACGCCGTCTACACCAACACCAACCGCGGCGGCGCGTATCGCGGCTACGGTGCCACCCAGGGCCAGTTTGCCGTGGAGAGCGCCGTCAACGAGCTCGCCGACATGCTGCACATGGACCCCGCCGACCTGCGCCTTAAGAACATTGTGCGCGAGGGCGAGATCATGCCGCAGTACTACAACGAGAAGCTCAACGCCTGCGCGCTCGACCGCTGCCTGCTGCGTGCGATGGACATGATCGGCTGGCGCGATAAGCCGCTGGCCGTCGACCTGGGCGACCGCGTGCGCGCCCTGGGCTGCGCGCTCACCATGCAGGGCTCGGGCATCTCCAACGTGGACATCGCCGGCATCGACATGCGCCTGGAAGAGGATGGCTTCATTACCATCGGCACCGGCGCCACCGATAACGGCATGGGCGTCGACACGATCCTGGCGCAGATTGCCGCCGAGGAGCTGGGCGTGGAGAGTTCGCTGATCGTGGTGCTCGGCGTGGACACCGACGTGTCGCCGTTCGATGCCGGCTCGTACGCGAGCTCGGGCACGTACGTGACGGGCCTTGCCGCCAAGAACGCCGCGACCGAGCTGCGTGAGAAGATCTGCGCCAAGGCCGCCCAGATGTGGGACGTGGACGCTGCCGATGTGGTCTTCGATGGCCA
The DNA here is from genome assembly GCA_900556515.1 of uncultured Collinsella sp. GTDB lineage: Bacteria > Actinomycetota > Coriobacteriia > Coriobacteriales > Coriobacteriaceae > Collinsella. Next base: position 4,616 of record USPH01000038.1, on the reverse strand, counting down.
GTACGTGCGCCTGTCCGACGAACGTGCCGCGCGCGAGCAGAACCGCTACCTCACGCTGCGCGACTTTGCCAACCTGTGCGTTAAGAACATTGCGGGCGGCGACGCGCTCACCTCGCATGCCTCTGCCTGCCTGCCCGTTTCGCCCCCGCCGTTTATGGCCGGCATTGCCGAGGTCGAGGTCGACAAGGCTACCGGCAAGGTGACCGTGGTGGACTATGCGGCGGCCGTCGACTGCGGCACCGTGATCAACGAGGCGCTCGCGCGCGTCCAGGCCGAGGGCGGCATTGCCCAGGGTATCGGCCATGCGCTCTACGAGATCGTCGAGCACGATGAGCGCGGCCGTCTGCGCACCGGCAACTTTATGAGCTACAAGCTGCCCACGCGCCTGGATATCGGCAGCATCCGCGTGGCCTTTGAGCCGAGCTACGAGCCGACGGGTCCGTTTGGTGCCAAGTCGATCGGCGAGGTCGTCATCAACACGCCGCTCGCCGCCGTTGCCTCGGCCGTGGCACACGCTACCGGACATCAGGTTCGCTCGCTGCCGATCACGCCCGAGAAGGCCCTGCTGGGGGAGTAACAGGTCAGCGAACAAGTCGTAATTGGCGGGGCGGGGCAACTCGTCCCGCCTTTTGCACTCGTGGTGAGGTCGTGAGCTTGTAAAAGGTGTGCGTGCGCTTGCCGTTCGTATCTGCTATCATTCCTAGTCTGTGCGCTCATGCGGGCGTGGCGGAATTGGTAGACGCGCCAGATTTAGGTTCTGGTGGGATTCCCGTGAAGGTTCGAGTCCTTTCGCCCGCACCAACGCACCCGCGTCGGCTTATGCCCTCGCGACGCTTGTTGCATAAAGGTACCAGCACCTCAGATAAGCTGGGCAGTATGAGGAGGAACGTGTTGAACATCACCGCTTCTGACGTCAAGGACGCCAAGCTCACCGCTACGGTCACCATCCCGGCCGCCGACGTCGACGCCGCGATCAAGAAGGCCTACAAGGACACCGCCAAGAAGTACCGCTTCCCGGGCTTCCGCGCCGGTAAGGCCCCCCGTCCGGTCATCGACTCCGCACTTGGCGCCGAGGCTACCCTCGCTCAGGCCACCAACGACCTGATCGCCGCCAACGAGCCCGCCGTCCTCAACGAGCTGGACATCGTCCCTACCAAGAGCGGTGACTACAAGGAGCTCGACCTCGCCAAGGATCACGAGGACTACACCTACACCGTCGAGTTCTCCCTGCGTCCCGCCGCTGAGCTCTCCTCCTTCGACGCCGTCGAGATCGAGATGCCCCCTGCGGAGGTCACCGAGTCCGAGATCAACAACCAGGTCGAGATGCTCCTCAACTACCGCGCCACCTTCGAGGACGTCGAGGGTCGCGCCGTCGAGGCCGAGGACTACGTCACCGTCGACCTCAAGGCCGTCGAGAACGCCGACAACTTTGCCGCCGAGGGCCGCATGCTCATCGCCGGTAGCGACAGCAACCCCAAGGAGTTCAACGAGGCCCTGATCGGCGCTAACGTTGACGACGTCAAGACCGTCACCTGGACCGACGAGGTCGAGGAGGGCGAGGAGGCCGAGACCCACACCGTCGAGGTCACCGTCAAGGGCATCAAGGTCCGCAACACCCCCGAGCTCACCGACGAGCTCGTCAAGTCCGACTTTGGCTTCGACAGCATCGACGCTATGCGCGACGCCATCAAGATCGAGATCGAGCAGGACAAGGCTTCCCGCCTCCCGGCCGAGAAGGAGAACCGTTGCGTCTCCGCTCTCGCCGAGCGCCTGCAGCTCGACGACGAACAGGTCATGGACGCGCTCTACTGCGCAGCCGCCATCGGCCTCAACCTCACCACAAGCGCCTGCGTTGCCGGCGCCGAGGGCGGCTGCCAGGCCGAAGTCGGAAGCGCCGCCGCCATGGCAGCCGCCGCGCTGGTGCAGATGCTCGGCGGCACGCCCGAGCAGGCGCTCGACGCCAGCTCCATCGCGCTAAGTAACCTGCTGGGTCTCGTTTGTGACCCCGTCGGTGGCCTCGTGGAAGTGCCCTGCCAAAACCGCAACGCCATCGGCGTGGCAGCGGCCTTTAGCTCGGCACAACTCGCCCTCGCAGGCATTAAGAGCCTGGTGCCGTTTGACCAGATGGCACATGTCATGCTCTCGGTGGGTCACGCGTTGCCGGCAACGCTGCGCGAGACGGCAAAGGGCGGCATCGCGCAGGCTCCGGCCGCACTTTCGGCCTGTGCAAAATGCGGTGTGTGCGGGTAGTGACCCTGAACGACTCGATAGTGGGACATTTGTCCCAGCTCTTTCGAATGCCACCGTTTCCGTACCACAAACAGTAGGGCAATCGCTATAATGCAAGCCCAGTAAAAACACGATGAACCGCAAGGCGAAAATCGAAGGATATGCATACGATGTCGCAAAACGATCGAACTCAACTGATTCCCGATCCGCAGCAGCCGAGCAGGCACACCGGCGGCGTTCAGTCGCCGCGTCCTATCGCGCCGAGCCACGGTCAGCAGCGTAGTGCAGCAAACGCTTCCCAACACCCGAACCAACAGCGACAGCAGCGTCAACAACGTCAGCGGCGCCAGGCAAACGGCAATGCGCCCAAGCAGCCCCCCACGCACGCTCGAGGCGATCGCGGCCCCGCGCGCAAACCCGCCGAGAACAATAAGTCGGGCAAAAAGACGACGTTATTTGTCGTCCTGGGCCTAATCGTCATTGTCTATATAGTAGGCGTCGTAGCGTTTTCGCAGGTAGCCTACCCCAACACCACCATCGCCGGCGTCGACGTCTCGTTCTCCAACGCTTCGTCTGCCGCCACCAAGGTCAATTCGGCATGGAAGCACTATAAGCTCGCCGTGACAGGCGATGACTTTAGCTGGACCTATCAGCCCGAGTCCGATGAGCCCATCGTCGACGGCGAAGCTGCCGCAAAAGAAATCATCAGCCACAACGAAGCCTTTGTATGGCCGGTCCGCCTTGTGGAATCCTTAAGCGGCAAGACCAAAACAACCGCCACCCCCAACGAAGTCGATCTTGATCAAGACGTCGACCTGTCCATGCTCTCCGACACCTTTGACCAAAAGCAGTTTGAGGAGGATCTGGGCGCCGCCATCGACGAGTTTAACGAGGGCCGTTCGGGCACGTTCGAGGCCAATAGCTCCTATGACGAGCAGGCCGGCAAGTTTACCGTCGAGAAGGCGCGCTCCAACGAAAAGCTCAACCGCGAGCATGTCATTAAGTACGCCGAGCTCGAGCTTGCCTCGCTGACCGAGACCGTAGATCTTTCCAAGCTCGGCAACGATGCCTATGAGCCGCTTAATGGAACGCTGACCGATGATCAGATTCAGGCCGCATGCGATGCCGCCAACAACTTCCTGGGCGTCAACGTGACCCTCAAGCTCAACGGCGAGGATGCCGGCAAGGTTGATGGCAGCTCCGTGTTGCAGTGGATCTGCTTTGCCGATCCGGCCAACCCCACGCTCGATACGTCGCAGATCAGCAGCTGGGCAGCCGAACTCGCCAACGGCTTTAATACCGTGGGCTCCACTCGTTGGTGGACGCGCGCCGATGGCAAGCAGTGCGCCGTCGAAGGCGGCGACTTTGGTTGGTCCATCGACAGCAGCTCGCTCGCCAAGCAGGTCGAGGACGCCATTAACAACAAGCAGACCGGCGAGATCGAGATCAAGTACTCCCAGAAGGCCAACACCTTTACCGCAAAGGGAGAGCCCGACTGGAAGGCGTATATCGACGTCGACCTGTCCGAGCAGCACGCGCGCTACTATGACGAGAGCGGCAATATCGTGTGGGAGGCCAACTTTATTTCCGGCAAACCGGGCGAAGACGCCACCCCCGAGGGTGTGTGGCAAATCAACAGCAACGACGGCGGCAGCACCCTGATCGGAGCCAAGGACCCCGAGACCGGTAAACCCAAATATGAGAGCCCGGTGAGCTACTGGATGCCGTTTGAGGGCAACATGATCGGCTTCCACGACGCCACCTGGCAAAACGACAAGAGCTTCGATAACGCCGAGTCGTACAAGTGGTGCGGCAGCCACGGTTGCATCAACCTGCGCCTGGCAGACGCCAAGGCACTTCACGACTGCATCAAAGTCGGCCTGTGTGTGGTTGTCCACTCGTAGTGCAACGCGCGGCATCAAATAACGTGGAACTGCCGAATCCTATCTAACAGTTCCGAAAGAAATCGTCCTATGCGCCCGCCCCAACCGGTGGGCGCATATACTTATCGAGGTACTTTCTATAAAGGAGACGCTATGTCGAATGTCCCCACAATCACCCCGGACCCCGATGATTCCGAGCACATGCCCGAAGATGTCACCGAAACGATTCCTCTGATTACAAACGTACATGCCGATAAGCAGAACGGACGCGCGAACGATGCGGCCGAGATTTCCGATGAAGAGGCATACGCCAAGCTCAAGGCAAAACGTGCCGAACGTCGACGCAAAAAGCTGATTCGACGCGGTATTGCCGCCGGCGTCGTAGGTGCCATCGCGCTCATTGCCATTGTCGCAACCCTGGTTATCAATGCGCAGCCACAGGGCACTAGCGGGCCTGTGACCGACATGGTGACCTGTCTCTTATACACATCTGACGCTGCCGAC
>USPH01000037.1 GCA_900556515.1 uncultured Collinsella sp. | reverse complement strand
GTGATATGCACGCCGTGGAAGATCTCGTACTTCTCCTTGAGGCCACGCAGGATCGAGATGGTGTCCTCGACGGTGGGCTCGCTCACCAGAACGGTCTGGAAACGACGGGCGAGCGCCGCGTCTTTCTCGATGTACTTGCGGTATTCGTCAAGCGTGGTCGCGCCGATCGCATGCAGGTCGCCACGGGCAAGCGCCGGCTTAAGGATGTTGCCAGCGTCCATGGAACCCTCGGTGGCACCCGCGCCCACGATGGTGTGGAGCTCATCGATGAACAGGATGACCTTGCCCTCGGACTTCTGGACTTCCTTGAGCACGGCCTTCAAGCGGTCCTCGAACTCGCCGCGGTACTTGGCGCCGGCGACCAGCGCGCTCATGTCGAGCTCGATGAGGTCGCGGTCGCGCAGGGTGCTCGGCACGTCGCCGGCCACGATACGCTGGGCGATGCCCTCGACGATGGCCGTCTTACCGACGCCCGGCTCACCGATGAGCACGGGGTTGTTCTTCGTGCGGCGCGACAGCACCTGGATGGTGCGGCGGATCTCCTCGGCGCGGCCGATGACCGGGTCGAGCTTGCCGGCGCGGGCAAGGTCGCAGATGTTGCGGCCGTACTGCTCCAGCGCCTCAAACTGGGTCTTGTCCTCGGCAGACGTCACGCGATCATCGCCGCGCAGCTCCTCGTAGACTTGCTCGATGCGCTCCTTGGTAACGCCGGCGTCGCGCAGCACGCGGCCCGCCTCGCCCTTGTCCTCGGCAAGCGCCATGAGCAGATGCTCGGTCACCACAAAGCTGTCGCCCATCTTGGTGGCCTTCTTTTCGGCCTTTTCGATGACGCGGACGAGTTCGTTGGAAAGACCCATCTGCTGGCCCTCGCCCGAAACCTTGGGCGCATGGTCGATGGCATCCTGCGTAGAGCGCGCGAGCTGGGCGGGATCGGCGCCAATGCGCTCGATGATCACGGAAATGTTGCGCTCGCCGGCACCGAGCAGGGCAGACAGTAGGTGAATCGGCTCCACCGCACCGGCCTGCGCATCGGCAGCAGTGCCCATGGCGGTCTGCAGCGCCTCGCGCGACGTCATTGCTAGCTTATCGATTCTCATGGAATCACCTCTCTTGGGGCGGCCACCCTACGGGGCGGCTTCACGTTGTTCGAGAAGTATTGTTGCCAGCTTTGCGCGATCTTATACACAAATCTAAGTCTCTATATATAAGATTTTCTGAGTGATTGAAGGATAGGGGTAAAGATGTCGGCCCGCCGCCGCACAGGTGCGCTACCGTCTCAATCTGTAACATCTATCGACCGTTTCTGGCTCCAGATGTTACAAATCGAGACGAATTGTTCAGCGGCACCCGTTTGTCTCAATCTGTAACATCTACTCGGCAAATAGAGCTCTATCTGTTACAAATCGAGACGAACAGAAGACACCCGAATCGAAAATCTAAATCTGTAACACCAGGCCCACTTTTAGCGGCCAAGATGTTACAAGTCGAGACAAACCGAGAACCACCACAAAGGTGCCTGTTCCCAATGTGGTGGTTTTCGACAAAAAGAAGCCGCCCCATTAACAGAGGTGGCATCAAGCAAGTCCATTTATTAGCGTCCCTCAAGACCCAACGAGAACGCAGCGATGGAATCGAGAACCGACAATAGCCCGTTCGCACAGATAGAGGCAGAGATTCAAGGTCAAAGTCCGGCTTAAACGGCTTAGCTATCGCACGTCACATTGTTCTCGTCGTCCCCCTATCGTATTTATAGTGCTTATAGTGAAAATAGTGAGTTTAGTGAGAAGAGTATCGCTCAAAACTCGTGGACTCAATTATTGACCTCACGCCCAGAATGAGTGGGGCAAATATTTCTATTAGAGGTCAAATCGAAGCCCAATAGGGCCTTTTAGCCCCCCATTTCGAACGATCGCTTTCTTTTGAATATTGTCGTAAGCTTGTATCATTTATCTTAATGATTGCATATTACATGAGAGGTGCCCACCGTGAAACGCTCCACCTATATCGGCCTGCTCGTCTTAGCGTTTGCAATTACCGCAGTCGGCGTAGGCATTATCTATCTCGCATTTCTCCCTGCCTCGGCGACGCAGGCGGCGGTTGAAACCATAAGCTATCCCATCGAAATCCTCACCGATATCGTCAAACCCGATTCAATCACCGTCGATTTCGACGGTACGCCCGCAGCGCTTGGGGTCAGCAACTATCCCCGAATCGAACTTGGAGCCACGCGCTATACCCAAGATGAGCAGCTTATCGGCAAGGCAACCAGTTTACTCAAAGGCAAGACGTTTAAGCGATGGTACGGCGCCGCAATATATCGAGCCAAGAAAGGCCAAATGAATGGCGGGTATTATTCGACCCTTGAACTCGATGCGGCAAACGGGAGCAGACTATGCAACGTTTCATACGACCCCGGCTACGTGGACAACGAAGGGCCGGGAGTCTATATCTCGGATGGCAACGTGATCTACATCATGGAAGGCGACCAGACGGCAGTCGTCGATTTTATGGATCGGTGTACCGAGGATGCCTACGAACAAACTTGCGAGCCCGATCCACAGACAGCGCGCGACAGTGGCTCAGCACGCACTTGGCTATTTGACGATGAAATAACCTGGACCCCATCGAAATAAGAACCCGCCGGACAGGCACCTTTGTGGTGGTCCAAAAAGAAGCCGCCCCAATAAAAAGAGGCGGCATCAAGCAAGTTTATTTTTAGCGTCCCTCAAGACCCAACGAGAACGCAGAAATGTAGCCCGGGGCTTACCCTTTCCCGAACGCGACCTTCGCGAAGCGCGTGAGCGGGCGGGAAAGGGTAAGCCCCGGGCGGACAATTAAGTGCGTTACTCGGCAGCGGCCTTGAACTTGTTGTAGTTGATCAAGCAGCCGGCCTTGACGATGGCACGCTCCTCTGCCGTCATATCGGCAATGTAGAGCTCAATCTGCTCAACCGCACCGTCGGCACGCACCACGTAGGCAGCGATGTTCTTCAGGTCGCCATCGAGCGCGGCACGGATACCCGGCACAAAAACGTAGTCGCCCACCTCAAAGTTGGGCTCCGCCTCCATCTGGAAGGGCACCATGCCCCAGTTCATCACGTTGGAGCGATAGCGCTTGGTGGCGTACTCGTGGACGATGTTGGCCAGGCCGCCAATCACGCGCTGGCAGCTCGCGGCCTGCTCGCGGGCGGAACCGTCGCCGGGCTTCTTGGCATAGAGCATAGAGCCGTACTCGGTCGCCTTGGCATCGGCCGTGACACCCGCGCCGGCCAGTGCCTCAAACACGCTGGCAAGCTCAGCATCGAGTGCCGCCAGGTCGCCCGCGGCCTCGCCGGCAACGCGGCGCTTCTCCACGGCGTCGACCTCCTTGGAGCGGCCCACGTAGGCCGGGTCGCGGCGGCTGAGCGTAAACTCGGCCAGGCCCAGCGGGTTGGAGCGGAAGGAGCTCGTCTCGCCCGAGGGAATGAGCTCGTCGGTCGTGGTGACCGGGTCCATGATCTTGGAGCACACCTTGAGCAGGATGTCGTCGCCGAGAGGCTCCATCGCGGGCCACGGCTTGATGTTGGGGCCCTCGACCAGCTCGTCGGCAGGCTCCGCCTTGCCAAAGCCCCAGTACACGCGCTTTTTGTACGGCGCGTCGTCAAAGGTGTACTCGCAGGCCTCGTCCCAAGTCTCCTCGGGCAGGTCGGTCGCCGGCGTCAGGACGCCGCCGTTGGCAGCCGTCGCCGCAATGGAGCGGGCGTCCATCAAGGCTACGGCACTCAGCTGGCCATTACCCGGCTTGGAACCCTCGCGGTTGGGGAAATTGCGCGTGGTGTGGCGGATCGAAAGGCCATTGTTGGCGGGCGTGTCGCCGGCGCCGAAGCACGGGCCGCAGAACGCCGTGCGCACAATCGCGCCGGCCTCCATAAGGTCGTAGATGTAGCCGCGGCGTGTAAGCTCGAGTGCCACGGGCTGGCTCGTGGGATAGACCGACAGCGAGAACTCGCCGCAGCCGGTGTTGGCGCCCTTGAGCACGCGGGCAGCCTGGACCACGGAGTCGTAGTTGCCGCCCGAGCAGCCGGCGATAACGCCCTGCTGCACGTGCAGCTTGCCGTCGATGATCTTGTCGAGCAGGCTAAAGTGCGTCTTGCCCTCGCCGATCTTGGCGGCCTCGAGCTCCACCTCGCGCAGGATGTCCTCGAGGTTCTCGTTGAGCTCGTCGATCTCAAAGCCGTTGGAAGGATGGAATGGCAGCGCAATCATGGGCTTGATGCTCGACAGATCGACCTCGACGCAGCCGTCGTAGTAGGCAACATCGGCGGGCTTGAGCTCGCGGTAGTCGTCGCCGCGGCCGTGCATGGTCAAAAACGCGTGCGTGTCCTCGTCGGTGGCCCAGATGCTCGACAGGCAGGTGGTCTCGGTGGTCATGACATCGACGCCATTGCGGTAGTCGGTCGTCATGCTCGCGATGCCGGGGCCCACAAACTCCATGACCTTGTTCTTGACGTAGCCCTTGGCAAAGACGGCGCGGATGATGGCGAGCGCCACGTCGTGCGGGCCGACGCCGGGGCGCGGGGCGCCCGTGAGGTAGATGGCGACGACACCGGGATAGGCGACGTCGTAGGTGTCGCGCAGCAGTTGCTTTGCCAGCTCGCCACCACCCTCGCCCACGGCCATGGTGCCCAGGGCGCCGTAGCGGGTGTGCGAGTCGGAGCCCAGGATCATCTTGCCGCAACCGGCAAAGTTTTCGCGCATAAAGGAGTGGATGACGGCAATGTGCGGCGGGACGAAGATGCCGCCGTACTTCTTGGCAGCCGAGAGGCCAAAGACGTGGTCGTCCTCGTTGATGGTGCCGCCCACGGCGCACAACGAGTTATGGCAGTTGGTGAGCACGTAGGGCAGCGGGAACTGCTCCATGCCCGAGGCGCGCGCCGTCTGGATGATGCCGACAAAGGTGATGTCATGGCTCGCCATGGCATCGAAGCGAATCTTGAGCGCCTCGGGGTCGCCGGACGTATTGTGTGCCTGGAGGATCGAATACGCGATGGTTCCGCGCTTGGCATCCTCAGGCGTCCGCGTAATACCGCGCTCAGCAGCCTCGGCCACAGGCACAACCTCGCTACCGCCGCGCAGGTAGATGCCGTCCTCGTACAGCTTGACCATACTGTCTCCCACTCTGCCCAAAACGATTTGGGCGCATAGCATACATTCGTTCAATATCGTGCCATAGAACGGTTGCGAGTGGGTTACGAATCTGCGCGTTCACTTTATCTCAGTAAAGCACAGGACGAGCCCAGTGTAGGGCCGGCAGATTTGGTGCGAGAGTGTCCCTTTCGACTAGTCATTTAAGAACGTCCCCAATGACTACCCATAATAACGCCGATGTTTTGGCGCGGACAGCGAAAGCCCGCCAGAGCGAGCAAGGTGCCTTGAAACAAGGCGGCATTGATCTTTTGATCATGCCGCCGAAGTTGAAAGGCAGATTGCCGCTCTGGCGGGCTTGCAGCGTCGAACCGTTACGCGGTTTGGTAAAACCGCGTAACTATAAGTCTCCGCCGGCGCCCAGCAGCTTGCGCATGACCTGTTCGGGGTTAACCGAGCCGTCGCGCGGGGCCAGGGCGGTAATCTTCTTCTGCATCTTGTACTCGTGCAGCTCGTCCTCGAGCTGGCGCACGCGGGCGCGGAGCTTTTCGTTCTCGCGCTCGCGCTCCTCGGCACGCTCCTTCATATCGAGGATGCGCACCACGCCGGCAAGGTTGATGCCCTCGTCGGTCAGCTGGTTGATGAGCTCCAGGCGCTCGATATCGGCACGCGAATACAGACGCGTGTTGCCGCCCGAGCGCTGGGGGTTCACCAGGCCCTTGGACTCGTAGACGCGCAGAGTCTGCGGATGCATGCCGGTCAACTCGGCCGCCACGCTGATCATGTACAGCGGTTTATTCCTATTGTCCTCGGCCATGCTACCTGACCCCTTTCCGTCTCGTTATCGTCCATCATAAGCCCGCGGGCGCGGGTGTGCGCCACGACCGCCCTAGTACGTCGCCTTGTAACGGTTGACCTTCTCGCGATAATCGCGCGTGTCGGCCTCGCGCAGCTTGGTCATGGCATCGCGCTCGTCATCGGACAGGTTCGTGGGGACCTGTACCTTGATTTCGACGAGCAGCGCGCCCGTACGGCCACGGTGCTTAACGTCGGGCGCTCCCATCTCCTTAAAGCGGAACTTCTTGCCCGTCTGGGTACCCGCGGGCACTTTCAAACGGACCGTCGCGCCGCCGGGCGTGGGCACATCAACCGTGCAGCCGAGCGCCGCCTCGTAGACCGAGATCGGCACCTCCATGGTCACATCGGCACCCTTGCGCTTAAACAGCGGGTGCTCCTCCACATGCGTGGTCACGACCAGGTCGCCGCGCTCGCCGCCGGCAACGCCATACTCGCCGCGACGCTTGTAGCGTAGCTTGCCGCCGTCGACCGCGCCCGCGGGCACCGAGACCGTAATGGTCTGCTGCTCGCCTGTCGAGGGAATGCGATAGGTGACCTTGTGCGTCACGCCGCGGAACGCGTCCTCGGCGCTCACATCGACCGACAGCGAGAGGTCGCTGCCCTTGCGCGGACGCGCGCTCCGCGCTCCGCCGAATCCGCCGAAACCCTGGGCCCAGTCCGAGCCCCCGACGCCTTCGCCCCGAAAGATGCTGTCGAAGATGTCGCCCCAGCCGCTGGCACCCGCGCCGGCACCGTAGCCGCCGCCATACGCGCCGCCCGCGCCCGGCATGCCGCCAAACATGAGCATCTGGTCGTACTCTTTGCGCTTCTTCTCGTCCGAAAGCGTCTCGTAGGCCTCGCTGATCTCCTTGAACTTGGCCTCGTCGCCGCCGGCATCGGGGTGATATTTTTGCGCGAGCTTGCGAAACGCGCTCTTGATCTCTTTGTCGGAGGCGCTCTTGGATACGCCCAGGATGTCATAGAAGGTTTTGCCTGCAGCCATCGTAGCTCCTCTCCTGTTTCATCCGCCGCCCAGCGGGCGGCGGCTCATGCTTTCATATGGCACTAGGCCAGAAAGGGCCCCGGGTGTTGCCCCGGGGCCCTTCTCAATTACTCCTCGGTGCTCTCGGCCGTATCGGCCGCAGCATCCTCGGGCGCCGCTTCGGGCTCCGGTGCGGGGCGCTTCTCGCCACCGTAGGTCACCGTCACCATCGCGGAACGCAGGATGCGATCCGCCATGCGGTAGCCCTTCTGGTATACATCGTTGACGGTCTCGTCGTACTGCGATGCGTCCTCGACGCGACCCACGGCCTGATGCTCGAGCGGATCGAACGCCTCGCCCTTGGGGTCGATGGGCTCAACGCCCTCGTGCGCAAACACATCGAGCAGCTTGGCATGTACCGCGTCAACGCCATCGACGAACTGCTTAAAGTCGTCGGAAAGCTCTTGACTGCGGGCATGGTCGATCGCGCGCTCGATATCGTCAATCACCGGCAACAGTGCGGTGACAAGCTTCTCGGTCGCGCGCTCGCGCTCGGCGATACGCTCGTTGGCGGTGCGGCGACGGAAGTTCTCCCAGTCGGCCTGCAGACGGGCGGTGCGCTCGGTGGCGTCCTTTGCCTTGTCCTCGGCGGCCTTCTGAGCCTCTGCCGCAGCATCGAGCTCGTTGCGCACGTCGGCAAGCTCTTTCTGAGCCTGCTCGAACTTGAGCTTAAAGTCGTTGTCGGCGGCTTCCTCACCGGCGCGGATAGCGGCTTCCACCATCTCGTCCTCGGTCATCGTCGCCTCCTTGTTGGAATCCTCTACTTGGTTCTCGGCAGCCTCGGCGGCCGGGGCCTCGTTGGCCTCGGTATCGTCTGCGGCCTCTACGGGAATCTTCACGTCCTTCTCCTCAGAGTCAACGGGGGCGGCACCAACTGCGGCCGCCTCCGTGCGAGCTTTACGGGCGGACATGATTACTTGTCCTCGTCGTCCACAACCTCGTAGTCGGCGTCGACGACGTCATCGTCGGCAGGCTGGGCGCCAGCGGCACCGTCGGTCTGCTGCTGAGCGTCGGCGTAGACAACCTGGGCCAGCTCGTAGGCCACGGACTGCAGGGACTCGCCGGCGGCCTTGATAGCCTCGACGTCAGAGCCCTCGAGCGCCTTCTTGGCGTCGGCGATAGCGGTCTCGGCCTTGGACTTCACGTCGGCGGAAACCTTGTCGCCCAGCTCGTTGAGGGTCTGCTCGGTGGAGTAGCACAGGCTGTCGGTCTGGTTGCGGACCTCGACCTCTTCCTTCTGCTTCTTGTCCTCCTCGGCATGAGCCTCGGCGTCCTTGACCATACGATCGACTTCGTCGTCGGAAAGCGCGGTGGAGCCGGAAATGGTGATCTGCTGCTCCTTGCCGGTGCCCTTGTCCTTAGCGGAGACTTTGACGATGCCGTTGGCGTCGATGTCGAAGGTGACCTCGATCTGCGGCACGCCGCGGCGGGCGGGGGCGATGCCGTCCAGGTTGAAGCGGCCCAGGGTCTTGTTGTACTGGGCCATCTCACGCTCGCCCTGGAGCACATGGACCTCCACGGAGGTCTGGTTGTCAGCGGCGGTGGTGAAGGTCTGGCTCTTCTTCACGGGGATGGTGGTGTTGCGCTCGATGAGCTTGGTCATCACGCCGCCCATGGTCTCGATGCCCAGGGACAGGGGGGTGACGTCCAGCAGCAGCAGGTCCTTCACGTCGCCGGTGAACACGCCGCCCTGAAGGGCCGCGCCGGAGGCCACGCACTCGTCGGGGTTAATGCCCTTGAAGCCCTCCTTGCCGGTGAGCTTCTTCACGATGTCCTGCACGGCGGGCATGCGGGTGGAGCCGCCCACGAGGATGACCTCGTCGATGTCGCCGGCCTTGAGGCCCGCGTCCTTGAGCGCCTGCTCGACGGGCTTCTTCACGCGGTCGAGCAGATCCTTCGTGATGCGCTCGAACTCGGCGCGCGTCAGCGTGTAGTCCAGGTGCTTCGGGCCGGAGGCGTCGGCCGTGATGAACGGCAGGTTGATGTTGGCCTGCGTGGTGGAGGACAGCTCCATCTTGGCCTTCTCGGCGGCTTCCTTCAAGCGCTGCAGGGCCATCTTGTCCTGGCGCAGGTCGATGCCGTTCTCGGCCTGGAACTTGTCGGCCATCCAGTCGATGATGCGCTGATCCCAGTCGTCGCCGCCCAGGTGGTTATCGCCCGAGGTGGACAGAACC
>USPH01000036.1 GCA_900556515.1 uncultured Collinsella sp. | reverse complement strand
CCACGATGTATCGTGGATCTACGACGTCGACTTTGAGCGCATCGCCGACACGCCGGGTCTTGTCGCCTTTGCCGGCGGCACGCGCGCGCACGACATGCAGGTGCGCCTCAAGTACGCCGGCATCGATGCCGCGATTATCTCGGACGTCGCGCAGGCAATTGGCGCCGTGGCAGACGAGGCCGCCGATGACACCTTCTACGCCGTCGCCAACTACACGGCCTTCCCGCCGCTGGTCAAGGAGCTCGACGGGCTGAAAGGCGCCACCGCCGACGCTGTTGCTGGGCGCGCCGTAGCCCGTGCCGACGGCAGCGCTCTTCCTGTCGGTATCGCGCCAGTCGAGCTTTCGCGCCCGCTGCGCATCGTCTACCTGTATCCCGATGCCCTTAACCTCTACGGCGACGGCGGCAACGTCATCGCCCTCGAGCGCCGCTGCGCCTGGCGTGGCATTCCCGTGCGCGTGGACGAGGTCCGTATGGGCGAGTCACTCGATCTCACCGATGCCGATATCGTCATGATGGGTGGCGGCTCCGACCGCGACCAGCTAGCCGTGGCACACGAGCTGCTCGCCCAAAAAGACAAGGTCGCGGCCTATGTTGAGGACGGCGGCACACTGCTTGCCATCTGTGGCAGCTATCAGCTGCTCGGCCGTTCGTACTATATGGGCGAGAATCGCATCGAGGGCCTGGGCGTCATTGCCGCCGAAACCGTGCGCGGCTCCGACCGTCTGATCGGCAACGTCGCCGTCAAGACCGACCTGTCATCCGAGCCCTTTGTGGGATTCGAGAACCACGGCGGCCGCACCCTGCTCGATGCAGAGGCCACGCCGCTCGGAACGTCCGTCGTCACGGGTACCGGTAACAACGGCGACGATGGCTTTGAGGGCATCATCTACAAGGGCGTCATCGGCACGTACCTACACGGACCGGCACTGCCCAAGAACCCCGAGCTCGCCGACTGGCTCATCGCCCACGCTCTCGAGCGCCGTGGCGATGCACGGGCCACCGCTCTGCTGCCGCTCAAGCTCCTCGACGACACCTACGAGCACGCCGCCCACGACGCCGCGATGAAACTCCTCCCCTAGCACCCCACCACCACAAAGGGGACAGGCACCTTTGTGGTGGTTTTGATCTGCCACGGCAGTTTGTCTCAATCTGTAACATCTAGACCGTTAAAAGTCGTCTTACTGTTACAGAATGAGATGTTCGTCCCGACGCCCGCCGTTTGTCTCGATCTGTAACAGATAGAGCCGATTTGCCCGCCCAGATGTTACAGATTGAGATATTTGAAAATCGGAATAGAAACCCACTCCTTTGTGGTGGTTTTTCAATCTGCCAACGATATGTGAACAGATAAAAAAGTCTGCTATACTCTTTCCCGCTGTCCCCATCGTCTAGCGGCCAAGGACGCCACCCTTTCAAGGTGGATATCGCGGGTTCGAATCCCGCTGGGGGCACCATTTAAAATGAGTAGCCCGTTATCCTCACGATAGCGGGCTTTTTGCTGCCATGCGCCGGGATTCGAGCCCAACAGGGTGCGGAGCCGAGGAAACGCATTTACGCTTCGACCCTAACAAGTGATTGACTTAGTCCCTAGCAATACGATATCTGAGACGTCCGCATCGAAAAACATTGCCTGGAGACAGCTCCGTCTCCATTTGCCGTGATGTTGGCAAGCTTTCTCATCAATCGCACGTCTTGAAAAATTACCCCAACTTCAAAATCGCTGTGAGTTCCGAGGGTGCCGGAAAACAGCACATTCCCTCAACTCGCACCCTGCACACGGCATAAATGCCTCCGATCTGCACATCGATAAAACAGCGCCGTGTGTAGTCCAGTTCCCTGGTCTCGATTTGTAAACTTGTTGGCGAAGTCCAGGCATACGCTGCAAACAGCTTGCGAACATCCCATGCGGGGGCATCGTCCCTCTCAGCTTCATGAGTTACAAAAGGAAAGAGGTCTCCGACTCCGAGCCCATCGCCCGATTTACAAACCCAAGACTTGTAGCCGGCCCTCACGCCGTACTCACGACCATCGCGCAACAGAGACAAATCCAGCTCATTCTCATGAAATCGAATATCGATCTCTTCAAAATCCCCGAAAATGCAATGATGAATGCCCTCGAGACGTAATGAGCTCAAACGTCCGCCAGAAGCCAACCCAACTGGCACGGGAATGCTATCGAAGTCACGTTCGGAAGCCACCGTTTCCCGAACACTAGACTCTTTGAACAATACCTCATACAGCGGATCAAGCAACGCCTTACTTCCTGTCGTGGAACTCGAGCAGGCGATGACAAGGCCATCTGTGGGCCGTATGTAGCACAGCTGTCCAAAAAGGCCAGAGCATCTGAACCCGCCACGCCGGCACATCCAGAACTGGTATCCATAGCCATTGCTGTCTTCAGTCGCCTCAGACGGATAAAAGGGGCTCGTTTCCATCTGAATCTTCGTCGCCTCGGCAACCCATTCCGCGGGAATGATCTGTTCCCCACGCCACTTGCCGCCATCTAGCAAACATTGACCAAACTTAGCCAAATCCGGTGTCGAAAGGTGAAGACCAAAACCTCCGGTCGTATGACCGGCTTGATCCTCTTCCCACCACCAATTTCTAATGCCTAACGGCGTAAACAAACGTTCGGCGAGATAATCGGATTCTTTCGTTCCACTTATGCGTTGCACGAGCATGCTCAATAAATGTGAACACAGCGAATCGTAGTGAAAGACCTCGCCCGGCTTCCAGTCAAACTCACGATGAAGAACCTCATGTGCCCAGTCGTCTCCCGCGCCAATATACGAAAGGTCACTCTCCTGCCCCATCGTCATAGTCAGCAAATTGCGAACTGTCACATTGCGAAAGCGCTCATCCGCAATCTCGCCTTCATATTCCGGGAAGTATGAAATCCAGCGATCGGCCAGCGACAGCCGTCCTTCATTTACCAACATCCCAACAGCAACCGAGGTGAAGGACTTAGTCACAGAATAGAGCGGGTGAACGTGTTCGAGGGAGAACGGCGCAGCCGCATGCTCGAAGACGACTTCACCATCTTGTCGGACCACGACTGAGCGGACTTCCACACCTGCGGACCTCCACGCCGCAAGGCACGCCTCGCCCATCTTATTGTCAAAGATAATATTAGGCACCCTCAACCACTGCCTCTCGAACGAAATCAGTACAAGACGAGGTCGCCCTCGACGCTTATCCAAGGACGACCTCGTTTAATTGCTGGCGCGCGGGGAAATACTTGTCCCGCAGCTCCACTTCTTTGGCTACTTTGCAGCCTCTACCGCCGGCACGTCCTCCTTGTACGTCGCATACGTAAGCAGGAACGAAATCACGCTCGAAACCACGATGGCTATGATTACGTAAATCAGGTAGTTCGCGCCCATTGCACCGGACGGGTCAATGAAGCCCGGGAAGGCGCAGAAGCCGCCGCCGGTGAAGGCGAACATCTTGGTGCCAAGAGCGCCGATGATTAGGCCGCCGGGCACAGAGGCGATGCAGCTCATGATAAAAGGCTTCTTGCGCGGAAGGGTCACGCCGTAGATGCAGGGTTCGGTGATGCCGAAGAAGAAGCCCGAGATGAACGCCGGCCATGCAAGCTGCTTGAGCTTTAGGTCCTTAGTCTTCAGAAGGATAGCGAGGACGGCAAGGGACTGAGCGTATGAACAAACCATGTACGGTGCCATGACAATATCCCAGCCCTGGGAGGCAATGTTCACCAGCATGAGGGCAATGACACTCCAGTGGAAGCCGAAGATGACCATAGGCTGCCAAATGGCAGTAAGCACGATGCCGCCGAGCGCGCCGCCGATGACAGGCAAGCTGTAGAGGGAGTTAAACAGCAGGCTCATGAGGTTCGTGATCAGGGTGGCAATCGGGCCAATAATCAAATAGGTAGCGGGGACCATCACAACGAGCACGCACGTAGGCACAAAGAAGAACTTTACATACTCAGAGAAATGCTTGCGGCACCACTTCTCCAGCTTTGCCGCGAACCAAACAGAGATGATAATCGGAATGACAGAGCTCGTATAACCCGAAGACGGCATGATGACGGGTATGCCGAGGAAAGTCGTGTAGTAGTTCATGGCAAAGGGGGTGCCGGCAAGCACCGTTCCCAAAACATCGCCCGATGTGATGTTGACCATCGCCGGATACGTAAGTGCGATACCGAGCGTCATGCCAACGAACTCACTACAGCCAAACTTCTTTGCCGCGGTATAGCCAAGGATAATCGGCAGGAAGTAGAAGAAGCCGTCACCAGCCGCATATAGAATCTGGTACAAGCCGTCTGTCGCCGTGATCCATCCGAGGGCGACGAGAATACTCAAAACACCCTTGATCATGCCCGCGGCACACAGCACCGCAAGAATCGGCTGGATTACGCCCGAAATAGTATCGATAAGGGCACTAACAACGTTTCCTTTCTTGACGGGCTCACCATCAAGATTAACCTCGCCCAGCCCCTCGACACCAGAAGCGGCAACCGCGGCATCGTAAACATCCTCAATCACATTGATGCCGACAACAACCTGATACTGGCCATTCGCGTTGATTACTTGAATGACGCCTTTATGAGATTCAATTGCCTTAGTATCGGCCTTCGCATCGTCTCGCAACTTGAAACGTAGACGCGTCATGCAGTGCGAGATGCTCAGGATGTTTTCCTTACCGCCGACGAGGCCAACTACGTCCTCGCCGAGCTTGCGATTTGCAAGCTCTTTGCTTTCGCTCATGGTTTTCCTCCCATGCGACCTGTCCAAGGTCGGCCGCCCGCCATCATTCGCTAAATTGATTTCCGATACTAGTGAAGCTCTGGCCAGAACTCCTTATTCGCCTCAATGAGATCGTCAAGGATCTTCTTTGCAACGGAGGCAGAGGGGACCGTCTTCGAAAGCGTCAGCGCCTGCCAAAGCTCCTGATAGGAATGGTCGACCCAAGCAGACACTGCAAGCTTTTCGACCGAGACCTGTTCCTCCATAAGTCCTTTCTGGAATTGCGGAATCTCACCTTGGCAAATTTTCTCGTAGCCGTCGCTGCCGACGATGCAGGGGATCTCGACCATAGCCGTTGGGTCAAAATTGGACACAGCCCCGTCGTTTGGAACAATCAGCGAGAAACGTTCACGGGTGTTCTCTGCCAAAGCGCGAGCGAGATCGACAATGTACTCAGCGTGGGTATCTGGCTTAAGGCCGAAACCCTCAGACGTGCCCTTTTCGATAATCTGGCGAGCTGTACTGAAAACGCGTTTCTCGCGACCCTCACGGACCTCGTCGGTGCGGGTGTGGTTGGGGTCGGTGTGCTCAACCACATAGTCCGGGAAGAGATAGTACTTGAGGTAGGTGTTCGGAATGGTATTCGGATCGAGCGCGTAAACATCCTTAGCCTTACGGAACGTCTGGTCCCAAGACGCATCGACGAATTCAAGGCCAGAATCCTCGCCAGCATAACCGTTTTTAGCCATTTGGGCCTTGATAGTGGGCATAAGGTCATTGCCTGCACGGTCGTGAATCTTTGTCCACCAGCCAAAGTGGTTGAGGCCGTAGTAGCCGACGACGAGGTCGTTGTGGTCCTTGAGACCACACATCTGAGCCATGATATCCATCAGGGCTATTGGCATGTCGCAAATGTTGATGATCTTTGAATCCGGGCGAAGGCGGCGTGTCGCCTCAGCAACGATCGCCGCGGGGTTGGAGTAGTTGAGCATCCATGCATTGGGACTGTATTTCTCCATGTAGTCAAGGATCTCGAGTACGCCGCCAATGGAGCGCAAGCCATAAGCAATGCCACCAGGACCGCAGGTCTCTTGGCCAAGAACGCCATAGCGCAGGGGGATCTTCTCGTCCTTATCGCGCATAGCGTACTTGCCAACGCGAATCTGGGCAAGTACAAAGTCGATGCCTGTGAAGGCCTCCTCAGGGTCGGTCGTATAGCTGAAGGTTACCTCTGAAGCATTCTCCCTGATGTAGATGGCACATGCCTTGGCAATTGTCCCCTGACGCTCGGCATCGTTGTCATAGAGCGTAATCCTATTGATGGGGAACACATCACGCTTCGCGAGAAGTGTCAGAACAACGCCCGGCGTATAAGTGCTTCCGCCTCCCGCGATAGTAACCGCATA
This sequence comes from uncultured Collinsella sp., assembly GCA_900556515.1. GTDB lineage: Bacteria > Actinomycetota > Coriobacteriia > Coriobacteriales > Coriobacteriaceae > Collinsella. The sequence goes on along the minus strand of USPH01000036.1, from coordinate 3,070 downwards.
GCTCTGTTTTGCCATTGCAAATCCTCCTGTCTAGACATGTACTTGACGACTTGAATTATATCCTCAGTGATTTGCTATCTGTCTAGACATGTTAAGCACACGGGTGAACGGTTGATTTATGGCGGTAAGCGGTAACTTTAAGCGTCTTCACTTCCTATAATTGGTAGAAACAGACTATCGCGCCGATTTGACGCATTCCGCACCACCTCTATAAGGAGAGCATTTTGGCAAGGATCCTGTACAGTGATATTTACCGCAGCCTTCGAGAGCGGATTGTCGAAGGCAAGCATCCCGTGGGATCGCTCCTTCCTTCCGAACAAAATCTGTCCAAAGAGTTCTCCTGTTCTCGAATGACGGTGCGCAAGGCCATCTCACTTCTCGCAAATGAAGGTCTAGTTCAGTCCATTAAAGGCAAGGGAGTCCTCGTAATCGAGACGTCACTTGCAGGCGCCAGCAAAGAGGGCGCATTCACCGTAAACGACCTTTCTTCGTTCAGCGAATCGGCACACGCGATCGGAGCAATTCCAACGTCAAAAATCGTCTATTTCGAGCACGTAAGCACCAATAAGTGTCTAGCTCAATTGACGGGATTTCCCGAAGGAGAAGACCTTACGCATTTGAAGCTCGTCCGCATGCTCGACGATAAACCGGTCGCTGTCGACCGCCACTACTTCCTAACTTCCTCCGTCCCCGGCCTAAACGAGCAAAATGCCACCCTGTCGCTCTTCCATTACATCGAGGATGAGCTAGGGCTCACCATTGCCGTGAGCAAACGAACGATAACACTCGCCCAGCCCGACACTGAGGACTGCCGGTTGCTTGACATCGATCCTTCTACGTATCTGGCGGTCGTAACCAGCCAGACATTCGACTCAACCGGTACTCAATTTGAGTATGTCGATGCGCGTTATATTCCGAGCATCTTCCATTTTCACGACACGGCAACGCGCACACCCCTGCCCTAACAAACGGCACGAACGGACGCCGCCCTAGTGAATTTGTTCAACGAAAAAGCCGGGGCCCGCGTAATGCGGACCCCGGCTTTCAACCGTGACGGTATGCTGTCCCAGTCCTACACGTAGAACAGGATGTCGTCGTAGGTCGGGACCGGCCAGTAGTCGGCGGCCACGATCTCCTCCATGGCATCCACGGCGGCGCGCAGCGTATCCATAGCGGGAACGACCTCGTGTGCATACACATTGGCCTGCTCCTGGCCATCGAGGGCCTCGGCCTTCTGATGCACGGCGTCGAGCGCCTTGATGGAGTCGTTAATGGCGGTGATGCCGTTGCAGAGCTTGTTGAGCGTGTTCTGCTCGCACTGCATGGCGGCCTCAGCACCGGCGGCACGAATAGTCTCAAGGCCCTTCGCGACCTTGGTGGCATAGGCGGTAATGACCGGGCGATAGGTACGACGCGCCTCGCGAACCATCGTGGTAGCCTCGATGTTCATGAGCTTGTTGTACTTCTCGAGCTTGCAGTCGTAGCGGCACTGGGCCTCGGCCTTGGTCAGGACGCCCGTCTCCTCAAAGAGTGCGATAGCCTTATCGGAAACAAAGGCGGGCAGAGCGTCGGCCGTAGTCTTGTTGTTGGCAAGGCCGCGCTTCTCGGCCTCGACGGGCCACTCGTCGGAGTAACCGTCGCCGGAGAACAGGATGCGCTGGTGATCGGTCAGCACCTTCTTGCAGTACTCGAGCGCGGCGTCCTGGAACTTATCCTCGGGCGTACCCTCGAGTGCGTCGGCGAAGGACTTGAGCGACTTAGCCACGGCGGCATCGAGCACCAGGTTGGAGTCGGAGACGTTCTGCTCGGAGCCGCAGGCACGGAACTCGAACTTGTTGCCGGTGAAGGCGAACGGGGAGGTGCGGTTGCGGTCGGTGTTGTCCTGCATCAGCTTGGGCAGGGTATCGGCGCCCAGGTCAAGCACGCCGCGCGTGGCATGGACGGAAGCCTTGCCATCGATGATCTTCTCGACGACCTCGGTAAGCTGGTCGCCCAGGAAGATGGACATAATCGCCGGAGGAGCCTCGTTGGCGCCCAGACGATGGTCGTTGCCGGCCGAGGCAACGGAGGCACGCAGGAGCTCCTGATAGTTATCGACGGCCTCGATCACCGCGGTGAGGAAGACGATGAACTGCAGGTTGTCGAGCGGGGTGTCGCCCGGGTCGAGCAGGTTCTCGGACTCGGTGCCAAGCGACCAGTTGTTGTGCTTGCCCGAACCGTTGATGCCCTCGAAGGGCTTCTCGTGCAGCAGGCAGACCAAGTCGTGACGGGAGGCGATGAGCTTCATCTTCTCCATCATGACCAGATTCTGGTCGATGGCCTCGTTGACCTCGCCATAGACCGGTGCGAGCTCATGCTGGCAGGGAGCAACCTCGTTGTGCTTGGTCTTGGCGGGAATGCCAAGCGCCCACAGTTCATCATCCAGATCCTTCATATAGGCCGAGACGGTGGGGCGGATAGCGCCAAAGTAGTGCTCCTCGAGCTCCTGGCCCTTGCAGGGGGCAGCGCCAAAGAGGGTGCGGCCGGTGATGACCAGGTCCCTGCGCTTGCGGTAAGCGTCTTTCTTGATCAGGAAGTACTCCTGCTCATCGCCCACGGAAGGAACGACCTTCTTGGGGGTCTTACCAAACAGCGCCAAAACGCGCTTAGACTCACGCGAGAGCGCGGTCATAGAGCGCAGCAGCGGGGTCTTCTTGTCCAGGGCCTCGCCCGTGTAGGAGCAGAAGGCCGTGGGGATGCACAGGACATCGTCCTTGATAAAAGCGGGGCTGGTGGGATCCCAAGCGGTGTAGCCACGGGCCTCGAAGGTGGCACGCAGGCCGCCGTTGGGGAAGCTGGAGGCGTCCGGCTCGCCCTGGATGAGGTTCTTGCCCGTAAACTTGGTAATGGCGGTGCCGTCGTGGTTGGGCTCGAGGAAGCTGTCGTGCTTCTCGGAAGTAATGCCCGAAAGCGGCTGGAACCAGTGCGCGTAGTGCGTCGCGCCCTTGGAGATGGCCCAGACCTTCATGGCGTGGGCAACGGCGTTGGCCACATCCAGGTCGAGCGGCTCACCGTCCTCGAGGGTTGCAGC